>CALZJC010000101.1 GCA_945787525.1 Thermoanaerobaculia bacterium
GCCAGCAGGCGGGCCAGTGCCGTTGCTGCCTGGGCGCCCGACGCCGGGTCTTGCGGTGCCGCTTCGAGACGTCGCCGCAGCGCTGCGAGCTCCGACTCCAGCCGCACCGTCTGCCCGATCAGCAACCGCTTCCAGCGCACCACCTCGTCCTGACGAGCCTCGGGCACGACGTTGTCGATGTTCTGCACCATCACCAGGTCGCCACCCAGGGCCTCGAGGTTGCCGAGCAGGGCACCGTGGCCGGCCGGTCGCAGCAGGATGCGGCCGTCCTTGTCGCGGGCCAGGCGGTCGGAAGAGTCGATGGCGACGGTGTCGGTGGCCGGGTCCTGGGTTGAGAAGCCGACCTCGTACTCGACTCCGGGCAGCGCGCTCGACGGCTGCCGGGCGGCGGCGAGAGCGTCGGCAAAGGCCGGCCGATCGACCGCCGAGATGGTGAAGTGCAGACGGCAGCGACCGGCGGCGTCGGTGAGGTAGCGCGCCGACTCGGCCAGCTGTTCGGCGAAGGCGCTCCGGGAGCCCCCGGCATAGCGGTGGAAGGCGATCAGCGCCTTGGGCGCGGCGCCGTAGCCAAGCCCGGTGTCGCCCAGAAGACAGTCGAGCAGCGGCACGTAGGCACCGGTTCGCCGCACTTCGGCGGCCTCTTGGCCGCGCGCCGCCAGCGCCTCGGCGAGCTGCTCGGCAAACGGTAGGCGAGGCAGCTCGTCCATCAGGCGCAGCACCGCGCCGGCGCCCTCGTCACCATGGGTGGCCAGCCGCTGGAGCCGTTCCCGGCTGCCCGGCGGAACGTCGCTGGCACGCTGGCGCAGCAGACCGAACATGCGGGTGGCGGCGCCCGAGGCCGGCACCAGCTTGAGCAGTCGTCCCGCGGCGGCCGCCTGGCGCCAGAGGTCGAGCAGCTCCGGCTCCTCGTCGGGTCCGATGACCTGTATGCCGTCTCCCGGCGCGCAATGACGCAGCAGAGCCGTCGGGGTCGGCGGTCGACGCAGGAGCTCGAGCTGGCGGAGAAGCCGGGTCTCGGAGATGGCCCGCCGCTGCAGCTGCGCCCGGTCGGCGTCGCTCAACGGCTGCTCGCCGGCCGGCTGCGCTGGTGCAGGCCGGCGTTCTTGAGGCATGGTAAGGGAGAGGAGACGGCCGGCAAGAACCGGCTGGGCGCAGTATATCCCGTAGAATCGTCGCCTCCAGGCCGCAAAGGCCCGGCGCCGGGCAACGGAGCCGGGCGTCGTCCACGGGAGCCATCGTTGAGTTGGTTACAAGCCGTGGTCCTGGGAATCGTCCAGGGCGTTACCGAGTTTCTGCCGATCAGCTCGTCGGCCCATCTGATATTGACCTCCCAGCTGCTCGGCTGGCAGGATCAGGGGCTGGCGTTCGATATGGCCGCCAACACCGGCTCGCTGATGGCGGTGATCGTCTGCTTTGCCGGTGACTGGCGCCGCTTGCTGGCGGGTACCGTGGGCTGGCCGGGCGCCGACCCGATGCCGACCCCCAGGGCCGGCGCCAGCTGGGGCTGCTGGTGCTCGCCACGCTGCCGGTAGCGGTCGCGGGGCTCTTGCTCCAGGGCCCGATAGCTGCCGGTGCTCGGCAGGTGGGCCTGATCGCGGCCACCTCCATCGTCTTTGGTCTGTTGCTCGGCTGGGCCGACCGCCGTCGGGCAGGGGATCTCGATATGGCCTCCTTCGGTTGGGCCGCGGCGCTTTTCGTCGGGCTGGCTCAGGCTCTGTCGCTGGTGCCGGGAACTTCGCGCGCCGGTGTCACCATCACCGCGGCGCTGCTGGTCGGTCTCTCGCGACCGGCGGCGGTGCGCTTCGCTTTTCTCCTGGCGGTGCCGGTAGGCCTGCTGGTTGGGGCCAAGAACGTGCTGGACCTGGTCGACGCCGGTGGCGAGTGGGGAGCCGAGATCGCCATCGGCTTCCTGGTTTCCGGTCTGTCGGCCTATGTGGCCATACGCTGGCTACTGCGTTGGGTACGGCACCGCAACCTGAGCGGCTTCGTGGTCTATCGCGTGATCCTGGGCCTGGTACTGCTGACCCAGCTGGCGGCCAAGGGCTGAGCACGGTTGAGCGGAGGAGCGGGTGCAGGACGCAGAGCTGGTGGAGAGGGTCGTCGCCGGCGACGGCGAGGCGTTCCGCCAGCTGGTCGAACGCTACCAGCGGCCGGTCTATGGCCTGCTCCTGCGCATGGTGCGGGCGCCGGCGCTGGCCGAGGATCTGGCGCAGGAGACGCTGATCAAGGCGTACCGCGCCATCGCCACTTTCGATCGCAGCCGCAAGTTCTCGAGCTGGCTGTTCAAGATCGCTCACAACACGGCCATCGATCACCTGCGCAAGAACCGCCCGCCAACCGTGCCGCTGGAGTCCACCGAGGGCGCGCGGCTGGATCCGTTGGCGCGGCTGGCCGCGCCGGAGAGCCGATCGCCGGAGGCGCGGGCGCGCGGCCGGGACCTCGCCGAGGCGCTGCAGGAGGCGCTGAGCGCCCTGCGACCGGACTACCGCGAGGCGATCTTGCTGCGTTTCCAGCAGGGGCTGACCTACGATGAGATCGCCGATATCCTGGATCTTCCGCTGGGCACCGTCAAGACCCATCTGCACCGCGCCCGCAAGCAGATGGCGACCTTGCTGCAGGACGCCGGATGGGGGGTCGAATCGAGCCGCTGAAGGCACCGGGGATGGGGCGAAACTTTGCCCGGAACCGACTCGTAGGCCGATCTGGAAGGGACGAGAATGAGCCGCAGACTCCACCATGCCATGAATCGCTGGTTGCGCTCCGAGCGCGACGCGGATGGGGTGTCCGACAGGGCCCTGCGGCGGGTCTTTCAGGCGCTGCCGGCGCCGCCGCTGCCCGCCGCCTTCACCCATCGGGTGATGCTGGGGGCCGGGCTCGAGCTGCCGCGGCGGGCTGCCGCCCCGTTGGCCTGGCGGATCGCGCTCGCGGTGGCGCTGGGCTTGGCCGCGCTGGCCACCGCCGCGGCGCCCCGGTTCGTGCTCGGCCTGTTGCGCCAGATCTCGCCCGGTGATGTTCTGCGGTTCGCTGCCGGGGCCGTTGTCGAGACCTGTCAGCGTCTCGCCGAGGGGCTGTCTGTCTGGCAGACCGTCAGCTCGATCGGCGCGACCTTCAGCGAGGTACTGTCCACGCCACCGATACTGGCTTTCCTGCTGGCAGCGACCCTGCTCAGCGCCAGCGGTTTCCGCATGCTGTATGGCCTGCTGGCCATCGATAGGAGAAGTGAGAATGCGCGAGCCTAGAACCCCATCCAGACGCTGGCCGTGGCCTGCCGCCCTGCTGCTGGCCTCCGGCCTGTTGCTTGCCGGCGCCTTGGCGCCGCTGGCGCCGCTGGCGGCGCAGGAGGCGGAAGATGCGCCGCCGGTCGCCGATCCGGTGCAGCCGGAGGAGCCCGAGCCACCGGCAGAGCCGGCGCCCGTGCCGGCGCCCGTACCTGTGGTAGAGCCGGAAGAAGAGGAACGGCCGGAGCGTGAGGAGCGCTCCGAGCGCCACCGTCGCCGCCGCAACGACGCCCAGGTGGTGGTCGGCAGCAGCCTGACCATCGACGAGGACGAGACGGCAGACGACGTGGTCGTCATGGGCGGATCGTTGACCGTGCTTGGCGAGGTCTATGGTGACGCGGCGGCCATCGGCGGCTCGGTGGTTGTCGAGGGCAGGGTGACCGGAGACGTCTCCGCGGTCGGCGGCTCGGTCACCTTGACCTCCGGCGCCGAGGTCATGGGGAGTGCGATGAGCTTCGGCGGCAGCGTCGTGCGCGAGGAAGGCGCCGTGGTGCACGGCGAGGTGGTCGAGGTGACCAGCCCGGGCGTGCACTGGAGTATGTGGCCCCGCTTCTGGTCGTGGGGCGACTGGGGCGGTCATCAGGGCGACTGGTTCCACCACTCGCCTTTCGACTGGGCGCTGAGCCAGGCCTGGAACATCTTCTGTCTGGTCGTGTTGGTGCTGGTGGCGTTCCTGGCGCTGCTGCTGGGGCGCACGCCCATCGACCGCATCGGCCGCCGGGTCGAGTCCGAGCCCTGGAAATCGGGTCTCGTCGGCCTGGCGACGCAGATCCTGTTCGTGCCGCTGCTGATCATCGTTATCGTCGTGCTCGCCATCTCGATCATCGGTATCCCGTTCCTGTTCCTGGTGCCGTTCGCCCTTTTGGCGCTGGGGATCGCCATCTTCCTGGGCTACGTCGGTGTGGCCCTCAAACTGGGCGATCTGCTGCGGGAGCGCTTCGGCTGGTCGATCGAGAGCCCTTACCTGGTGCTGCTGCTCGGCATCGTCGGGCTGCAGATCTGGTCGCTGATCGGTCACATGCTCAACTTCAACGGTCCGCCGCTGCGTCTGTTCGCCGGCCTCTTCCTGCTCTTCGGTTTTCTGGTCTGCTACGTCGCCTGGACGCTGGCGACCGGCGGCGCGATACTGACCCGATTTGGCACCGGAGAGGGTTGGAGCCGGACGGCGGTCGTCCCACCGCCTGCGGCGCCGGTGGCCGAGTTGGAGGTGCCCCCGCTGCCCGTCGAGCCGGCCCCGCCGGCCGCCGAAGGGCCGTTCGAGCCCGACATCGACGGCGAGGAGCGCGAATAGGACTCCGCTGCTGGCCTGACCGACAGGGTCAGGTCAGCCGGCCAGGCGGTCGGCGAGCAGCGTGTAGCGCATCTCGGTGCTGCGGTTGCGGACCGCACCGCCGAGGGCGCGCCGGTCGCCGATCAGCACCACCAGCCGCTTGCCGCGGGTGATCGCCGTATAGCGCAGTTTGCGCTGCAGCATGACGTAATGCTGGGTGTGCAGCGGCATCACGATGCAGGGGTACTCGCTGCCCTGCGACTTGTGCACCGAGCAGGCGTAGGCCAGGGCCAGCTCGTCCAGAGACGCCGCTTCGTAGACCACGATCCGGTCTTCGAAGGCGACGCTCACCCGTCGGGCCTCCGCCTCGGCCCGCTCGATCCGCCCCACGTCGCCGTTGAACACGTCCAGCTCGTAGTTGTTGCGCAGTTGCATCACCCGGTCGCCGAGGCGCAGCCGGTGGGCGTCCGCCAGCGGCCGCCCCGTCGGGTTGAGCAGCGCCTGGAGCTCGGTGTTGAGATTCTCGACGCCGAGCAGACCCCGGCGCATCGGCGCCAGAACCTGGATGTCGCGGCGTGGATCCAGACCGAAACTCGCCGGCGCGCGGTCGGTCACCACGCGCTTCAGGGTGTCGAGCACGGCCTGCGGCTCAGACCGCTCGATGAAGTGGAAGTCGGCTTCCGCCGGGCTGTCGATCTCGGGCAGGCGTCCCTGAAGTATCCGGTGCGCGTTGACGACGATCATGCTCCGGCCGGCCTGGCGGAAGATCTCTGCCAGGCGCACGACCGGCAGACGGCGCGAGCGAATCACATCGGCCAGGACGGTGCCCGGACCGACCGAGGGCAGCTGGTCGACGTCGCCGACCAGGATCAGTCTCGTGCCGCCGGCCACCGCATCGAGGAGCTGAGAGGCGAGCGTCACGTCGAGCATGGAGGCCTCGTCGACGATCACCAGATCGGCTTCGAGGGGGCGTTGCCGGCCGCGGCGGAAGCGGCGGGCGAGCGGGTCGTACTCGAGCAGGCGGTGGATCGTCTTCGCCGCCAGCCCGGCCGCCAGGGCCAGGCGATTGGCGGCCCGCCCGGTGGGCGCCGCCAGCAGCAGGCGCTGGCCCTTGCGGGCGAGGATCTCCACCACGGCCCGGATCAGAGTCGTCTTGCCGGTGCCTGGACCGCCGGTGATGACCAGCAGGTTCTCGGCCAGGGCGCGCTCGACGGCTTCGATCTGCGCCGGCGCCAGCTTCAGCCGTCGCCGTTTCTCGAACCAGGCGATCGCTCGCGACAGGTCGACCTCGGGAGCGGCGGTCTTGGCGGCGGCCAGCCGCCGCAGACTGTCGGCGATTCCCGCTTCGGCCTGGTCGAGCTCCGGCCTGAGCACCGCCCAGCCGCGCTCGAGGGGCAGCGTCGTGAGCCGTCCGGCGGCGCTCTCGGCGTCGAGGACCCGCTCGACGAGCTCAGCCGGGGCGCCGAGCAGCGTGGCGGAGCCCTCGACGAGCCGCTCGCGGGGCAGGTAGACGTGCCCCTCGTCGGCCCCCCGTCCCAGCGCGTAGCTCAGGCCGGCGGCGATCCGCTCGGGTGAGTCCGCGGCCAGGCCCAGGCTGGTGGCGACCGCGTCGGCGCGCTGAAACCCGACGCCGAACAGCTCGGTCGCCAGCCGGTAGGGATTCTGGCGCACCAGCGCGGCGGCGTCGTCGCCCCACAGCTTGACCGCCTTGAGGCCCTGCCGGGTGGACAGGCCGTGCGTACGGAAAAAGACCATCGCCTCCTGCATGCCGGCCTGCCGGCGCCAGGCCTCCTGGATGCGGTGGGCCCGCACCTTGCCGATGCCGTCGACCTCGGTGAGCCGTTCGGGCTCGTGCTCGATCACCTGCAGCGTCGCGAGCCCGAAGCGGTCTACCAGGCGCTCTGCCATCACTTTGCCGATGCCCTCGACCAGCCCCGAGCCGAGGTACTTCCTCATGCCGTCGCGGGTCTCCGGGCGCAGGGCCAGATAGGAGGCCGCCGCGAACTGCCGGCCGTACTTGCGGTCGAGCTTCCACTGGCCGGCGAAACGCGCCGCCTCGCCGGGCTGCAGTCCGGGCAGGCGGCCGACCACCGTCAGCTTCGCGGGGCTGCCGGCAGGCGATACGCGGAGCACCGTCCAGCCGGTGTCGGGATGGCTGTAGACGATCCGCTCGACGACCCCCTCGAGGGTCAGCCGCGCTTCTTGCGACGGTTCGTCCTGGGGAAACAGCTGCGTCATGCCCTGGCCAGCTTACCGGTCACAAGCTACCGCAGACGCCGGCTGCCGGGTCCCCGTAGAATAGAGCGATGGCGGACGTGCCCCTGGTGCTGGTGATCGACGACGAGACCGGCTCGCGCGAGTCGATGGCCATCGCGCTCGAGAAGGCGGGTCTCAAGGTGCGCACTTTCGACGATGCCAAGCGCGCCCTGGAGTATCTCGAGACCGAACCCGGCGCCGGCCTGGCGGTCTCCGACCTCAAGATGCCGGGCATGGGGGGGATCGACTTCCTGCGCGCCGTGCGCGAGCGCAACTACGACCTGGCCGTCATCCTGGTCACCGGCTTCGGCTCGCTCGAGACCGCCGTCGAGGCGATGCGCGTCGGGGCCGACGACTACCTGACCAAGCCGGTCGACCTCTACGAGCTGCGCAAGCGGGTCAAGACCCTGCTCGAGAACCGGCAGCTCAAGGAGGAGGTGACCAGCCTCAAGCAGATGCTCGACAAGCGCTACGGCTTCGAGAGCATCATCGGCAACTCGGCGCCGATGGAAAGGCTGTTCGAGCAGATGCGGCTGGTGGCGCCCACCCGGTCCACCGTGCTGCTGGTGGGCGAAAGCGGCACCGGCAAGGAGCTGGTCGCCAACGCCGTGCACTGGGCCAGCCCGCGTCGCGAGCAGCGCATCCTGGCGATCAACTGCGGCGCCATCCCCACGGACATCCTCGAAAGCGAGCTTTTCGGCCACGAGAAGGGCGCCTTCACCGGCGCCGTGGCGCGCAAGATCGGCAAGTTCGAGCTGGCCCACGAGGGCACGCTGTTTCTCGACGAGATCAGCGAGCTGTACCCCGAGCTGCAGGTCAAGCTGCTGCGAGTGCTCGAAGAGCGCAGCGTCATGCGGGTCGGGGGTAGCGATCTGATCGACGTCGACTTCCGCCTGATCGCGGCGACCAACAAGGACCTCGAAGGGCTGGTCGCCGACGAGAGATTCCGCGAAGACCTCTACTACCGCTTGAAGGTGGTCACCTTGCGGATTCCGCCGCTGCGCGAAAGGCCCGAGGATATCCCGCTGCTCGCCGAGCACTATCTGGAACGGTTTGCCGGCGAGCACGGCAAAGAGCCCAAGAGCCTGTCGAAAGAGGCGCTCGAGGTGCTTGCCGCGTACCCCTGGCCGGGCAACGTGCGCGAGCTCAAGAACGTGCTGGAATCGCTGGTGATCTTCCACCAGACCGATACGATCGCGGCCGCCGAGCTGCCGGCGGAGTTGCGGCAGGGGGGCGCCGCCGCCGCCGACGGAGGACCGGTGCAGTGCCGCACCGGCGATCCGCGCACCATGGCCGACATCGAGCGTCGGGCGATCCTCGAGACGCTGGAGCTCACCGGCGGCCGCCGTGCCGAAGCCGCCAAGATCCTCGCGATCGGCCTCAGGACCCTGCAGCGCAAGCTCAAGGACTACAAACAGGATGGCTCTTACGCGGGGTAGGATCTACGCGCCTCTCACCAGCCCGCAGCGCATGGAGACAAAGAGATGGAACTACCGGCCCAGGTCCTGATCCACAACGAGCAGCTGGGGATGAAGGGCGCCCCCGGCAAGCTGATTGCCATCACCGCCCACGGCTGCTACGAGGTCAACTGCGCCTTCGGTGACAAGGTCCACCGGGTGCTGCTGCCGATCCGCTCCACCGTGCTGATTGCGCGCGAGCCGGAGGCGCTGCCGGAGCCCGGGCTCGAGATCGAGCGCTAGACTAGCCTGACCTTCTCACCAAGCGTCTACGAAACGCCGTATCTGCCTGAATCTGCAACGTTACTCTCCGGTCGGGCATCCTCAGCGTGCTTCGAGCACGCTTGCGGTGCCCTCGGTCGCAAGTCTTGCATCTTCAGGCAGCTACGACGTTTCGCTGCGACGATCGGTGAGAAGGTCAGGCTAGCCGCCGCCCGGTCACTCGGGCGGGGATGGCGCGGGTCACCATCCGCGACGATCTGACGCCGGTGTTGCCCGGCGGGCCGCGGACGAGCGCGCGTCCGAGCCTGCTAAGCGGTTGGCCGGGCCGCCGCCATCGCCGCCAGCATCTCCCTGACGGCGGCCACCATGCCGACCAGCACCGCCCGGCCGATCAAGAAGTGACCGATGTTGAGCTCTTCGATCTCGGGCACGGCCGCGATCGGGCCGACGTTCGTGGTGGTCAGGCCGTGGCCGGCGTACACCCTGTGGCCCGCGGCGCCGCCGTCGGCGGCGACCCGGCGGATGAGCTCGATCTGGCCGGCCTCGCCCCGCGTGTATCGGTCGGTGTTGATCTCGAAGCCTTTGACGCCGCGCCCGGTGAGTGCCGCCAGCCGTTCGAGCTGGCGCGGGTCGGGATCGACAAAGACCGAGACGTCGATACCCGCTGCCGCCAGCCGGTCGACGGCGGCCGCCACCGGCCGGCCCTGGGACAGCAGGTCCAGGCCGCCCTCGGTGGTGACCTCCTCCGGCCGTTCAGGCACCAGGGTGACCTGGTCGGGGCGGTGCTCCAGGGCGAAGGCGAGCATCTCATCGCTGGTGGCCATCTCGAGATTGAGTTTGCCGGCGACGACGCCTCGGAGCGCCGCCACGTCCCGGTCCTGGATGTGCCGCCGGTCCTGCCGCAGGTGCACGGTGATGCCGACGGCTCCGGCCCGCTCGGCGAGCTTGGCGGCCTCCAGCGGATCGGGGTAGTCGACGCCCCGGGCCTGGCGGATCGTGGCGACGTGATCGACGTTGACGCACAGGGTGGTCACGTGACGCTCTCCGCGGCCCCGATCTCCTCCCGGATGACCGCCGCCAGCTCCTCGGCGAGGCTGGTGATCAGGGCCTCCTCCGGGCCTTCGATCATCACCCGAGCCAGCGGCTCGGTGCCGCTGTAACGCAGCACCAGACGGCCGTCGGCGCCCAGGGTCTCGTCCACCTTGGCGGCAGCGGCGGCTACGGTCGGCAGGGCGGCCAGGTCGGGCTTGCGGGCCACCGGCACGTTGAGCAGCACCTGGGGATAGCGGCGAAACGGCGTCAACAGCTCGGCCATACCGTGGCCGCTACGATGCACGATCGCGGCGAGGTGCAGAGCGGTCAGCAGGCCGTCGCCGGTGGTGCCCAGGCCGAGGTGGATCAGGTGGCCGGACTGCTCGCCGCCGAGCAAGGCGCCATCGCGGCGCATCGTCTCGACGACCACCCGATCGCCGACGTCGCAGCGCACCACGCCGATGCCGGCAGCTTCCAGGGCGCGCTCGAGGCCGAGGTTGCTCATGCTCGTGGCGACGATGCGTGGCGGGTCGAGGCGGCCCTCACCATGCAGCTGCGTGGCCCACAGATAGAGCGCCGCGTCACCGTCGCGCACGCTGCCCGTCTCATCGGCGAAGACCGCCCGGTCCGCATCGCCGTCGAAGGCGATGCCGAGGGCGGCGCCTGCGGCCGCCGTGGCCGCGGCCAGGCCGGCGGGCTCGGTAGAGCCGCAGCCGAGGTTGATATTGCGCCCGTTCGGGGCGTCGCCGATGACGGTGACGGTGGCGCCCAGCCGGCGGAAAAGCGGAGCCGCGTAGGGCGCCGCCGCGCCATTGGCGCAGTCGAGCGCGATCCGCAAGCCGCCGAGCGGCCGCGACTCCGGCAGGCTGGCCGCGAGCGCTTCGAGATAGAGGCCGGCCAGGTCGGTCTCGACCGCCGGCGGCGGCGGCGCGGCGTCTTGTGGCGGCCCGGCCGCCGGGCCGGGCAGCTCCTGCTCCAGCCGCTCCTCGTCCTCGGTGCGCCATTTGTACCCGGTGCCCTCGAACAGCTTGATGCCGTTGTCGAGGTGGGGGTTGTGGCTGGCGGAGACGGCGATGCCGGCGGCGGCGCCGAGCTGTCGCACGAGCCAGGCGACGCCGGGGGTGGGCAGCATCCCGGCTTAACGCAGGCCGGCGCCGCCAGCTTCCAGGCCTTCTGCCAGCCAGGCGCACAGGACGGGGGTCGAGGCGCGGGTGTCGCCGCCGAGCACGACCGTGGGACGCTCCTCGCTGGCGGTCACGGCGAGCGCCACCTGGCGGCCCAACGCCGTGACGGTGGCCCGGTCCAGCGGATAGCTGCCGGCGCGCCCGCGCATGCCATCGGTGCCGAATAGGCGTTCGCTCAAGATACCGGCTCCCTGAAATGTCAGGCTAGCACCACGCGCCGCCAGCGTCCCGCGCGGGGCGCTGGACTAGCGGTTGCCGCCGACCGGCGGAATCTCCAGCGCCACCCGAACCGTCACCACCACCGGCTGCACGATCTGGATCTTGGCGTCGGGCGAGACGACCTGGGCGCGCTGTTCGAAATCGAGGGCGTGGCCGTCGAGGCTGACCGGGCTGGTCACCAGCGACTGGAGGTCGCCGACCAGCGACTCCGGGCCGCTGATCAGCACCTGCTGCGGCACGACTTCGCTGCGTAGAACCTGCGCGCCGGCGGCGGGCTCGCCGACCAGGCTCGGCTCCACCGGTCGGATCTCTTGCACGACCCGGTCGAGAACGACGACGAACTGGTTGGGCTCGATGGAGATGACCTCGAGGCCCTCGGGCAGCAGCACGT
>CALZJC010000102.1 GCA_945787525.1 Thermoanaerobaculia bacterium
TGACCCCGGCCCAGCTCGAGACCCCACCTGGTCGGGTAGGGTCTCGAGCGGCTCTTCCGACCGGAATCGACCTTCAGCTGGTTGCCCGCCGCCGTGGTCAGGTCAATTCCTACGCTCCGGCCCGCGCAGATAGCGGACCAGGAACACGAACAAGACCAGGAAGGCCATCAGCAGCAGGTACTCGAGCCCCTTGGTCTCGAAGATGTTGACGTAGGTGTAGGTTTCCATTTCGCTCTCCCCGCTGTGTTATGCCGAGGCCGTCAACTCTGAGGGGCGGCTTTCGGTCGGTCGGCTGGGTAGCTCGTGCGCTTCTCTCATCACCGGCATCCGCAGGACGATCCAGCGAAAGACCCAGATCTCCGAGAAGATCACCATCAGGGTGACGACGATCTCCTGCCAGCTCGGATAGTAGTGCGCCGCCGAGTTCCAATTGAAGGCGATCACCGAGATGTTGAGCCGGTTCATGATGATGCCGATGAGCGCCAGAATCGCGGCCGTCCGTACGATACTGACGCTGCGGTTTCTGACGCCGTAGGCGAAGAGAACACAGGGCACGAGAACAAACCCCAGTATCTCGACGAGGTACCAGACGCCCCACAGATCGGTGATCAACTGCCAGCGGTGGTCGTGGACAAAGACCAGCGCGTGGAAGAAGTAGTAGACGAACATGGCGATAGCCGCGCCCTTACCGAGCCCGAGGATGATCTCCTCGAACGATCCGTGTCTCTTGTGGTTGATCTGGGTGGCGAAGACCCGATGGCTCAAGGTGCCCTCGAGGATGATCATCGACAGACCCGCGAAAATGCTCGAGACAAAGAAGAGGATCGGGATGAACTCGGTGTACCAGAGCGGGTGGATCTTGGGCTTGGCCATCAGATAGAGCGCCCCGAGCCCGGACTGGTGAAGCGTCGACAGCGTGATGCCGAGGATCACGGCGGTCAACGTGAAGGCGTGGAGGACTCGCCGCACCCGCTTCCAGCCCAGCCATTCCGCCACCGCCGGCGAGAACTCGATGAACTCGGCCAGCATGTAGAGCATGAAGTGCCAGGAGACCAGGAACAGGACCGAGCTGAAGCCGAACTTGTTGCCGATGATCGGGTTGATGATGTTCCACGGCCGGCCCAGGTCCAGCGCCAGGGCGCCGGCGTAGAAGATGTAGGCCAGCAGCCCGTTGAGCACCGTGGCGCGGACAATCGGCCGGTACTTCTCCATGCGCATCACGTAGACGGCGAAGGTGATGACGTAGGCGCCGCCGGCAAAGGCCACTCCGGTGACGACGTCGAAGCCGATCCACAGACCCCACGGAACCTCCTGCGAGAGGTTGGTGACGGCGCCCAGCCCGCGGGTGAAGCGCACGACCAGGATGGCCGCCGCGGCGACGATCACCGGCACCGAGATCAGGTTGAACGGCGTCAGCATGCGGCCGCGCGGGCGCAGCTCGGACAACAGGAAGCGCAGGAAGCGGCCAAACTCTCGCATCAGGGAAAGCCGGTCGGCCATGCTCACTCCTCCCCCGCCGGCTCGCGGCCCTGCGGCTCGCTCAGCTCGTGCAGCCCGTAGAGCAGCGCCGGCAGCCCGAAGAGAACCAGCGGCACGCCGTACAGAAAGTCGCGCGTGAACTCGGGGTAAGGGGTGGTGCCGAGATCAGTGCGGAATCCCAACTCCTCGAACGGCACCGCCGCCAGGTACAGCCAGCCGGTGCCGCCCACCTCGTACTCGCCGTAGATCTTGTGCACGTAGCGTTCGGGATGGTTGTAGATCCGCGTCCGGGCGATCTCCATCAGATCGCGCTTGCGGCCGAACATGAGGGCGTCCGTGGGACACGACTCGACACAGGCGGGCTTGCGGTCCTGCTCGAGACGCTGCCAGCAGAGGTTGCACTTCTGGATCTTCGGGTTCCACTCGTCGTACTCGAACTTCGGAACGTCGAAGGGACACGAGACCATGCAGAAGCGACAGCCCATGCACTGCGGCGAGCGCCAGATAACCGGGCCGGTTGCGGTCTTGTACATCGCCCGGGTCAGGCAGGCGGCGACGCAAGCGGGCTGCCAGCAGTGCATACACTGCCGTTTGACGAAAACATCTCCCTGGCTGGTCTGGTAGCGGTTGACCAGAGTCCAGCAGCTCTCCGAGGTGTCGCGCTCCTCGGCCAGGGCGCCGTCGTTCTCGATATCCGGTAGCGGCAGGCCGGCCTCCTCGGCGCAGGCGAGCTCGCAGGAGCGGCAGCCGATGCAGCGGGTCGTGTCGACCAGGACGCCAAAGAACTCGGGTGTCGCGGCCTGCTCGGCAGCCCTCGCCGCGCCGCCTGCCAGGCTCGCTCCGGCTACCCCCAGGGTCTTCATAAAGTGCCGTCGGTTCATGGGCCCTCCCCTGTGGACGACCGCCGATCGGAATGGCAGAAGCCACAGCTTCGACTTGCCTCCTCACCGACGCCGCTGTCGTGGCAGCCCCAGCAGCTCCGGTGGATCACCACCTTGGCGCTCAGCGTCTCGTCGGCATTGGAGGTCGGACTGGCGTGGTGGCACTCGTCGCAGTTGCGCGGTTCCGCCGGCGATTCACTCTCCCGATGGCACGATCGACAGTCGATCCAGAAATCCTCGAAGTACTCTTCGTGGGGCATGCGCAGCCGCGTGGCGTTGGTCTCGTGGTGGCAGTCCGAGCAGTCGAAGCCCAACTCCTCGGCGTGCAGGGAGTGCGGGAACCTGACCTCGCCGACCGCCGACGGAAACACCATCTCGTCGCCCGGAGAAGGGTCGCCAGGATCCACGGCCGCGGCGCTCAGGGCGACGAGCATCAGGCCCGTGGCCGCAAGGAGCGCCACGGCGACGCGGGTGCGGTGATAACCCGCGGCGCTCACGAGGGAGCCTCCGCACCCCGGCGCTGGCCGGTCACGCACGCGTCGGCGAACGCCTGCCAAACCTCCTCGGCCGTCTCCTCCGCACCGGGAAGCGGTTCCGTCGCCTCGGGGGCCCCGCCGGCCGCGGCCCGCCGCTCCACCAGCTCGCGCAAGGCGCTACGGTAGGTCTCGACCTCGTCCCGGTACCAGCCCACCGCATCGGCGCCGATCCGCAGCCGCCGAAGGTCCGGCGTCAGCTGGCTGGGCTCGATGCAGCATACCCAGCCCGCTTCGTAGGGCCGCTGACGGAAGAGATCCAGGTTGTAGGTCAGCTCGTGATTCACCCGCGATACGCGGCCCGTCAAGGGCGAAGGAAAGGCGATCTGTCGATCACCGTGGAGGACCCGGAAGAGGGTCTCGCCGCGGCTCACCTGGGCGCCCTTCATCGGCAGCTCGACATCGTCGGTCCCGCCGACCGTCTTGTGAAAGAAGTCATCCAGCCCGATCCGCCCCTCCCCCGTCATCTCGACGCTCACCCAGGTGTGCTCCGGGGCCACATAGACGCCGCCGGGCACGTTGATCGTGCGCGGCGACTCGGTCTCGCTCTGCGAGCGCGTCACCAGGTGGATCTCGGGTGGCGTCGCGCGGGCGGCCCGCTCCTCGCGGCGGATCACCAACTGGTCGGCGAACTTGACCAGCTCGTCCTCGGTGAACGGCTTCTGGACGTAGTCCATGGCGCCGTACTTCATGGCGCTCACCGCCGACTCCACCGTGGCGTAGCCGGTGATGATCGCGATGTCTATGTCCGGCCGCAGATGCTTGACCGCCTTGACGACGTCGAGCCCGTCCATGCCCGGCATCTTGAGATCGGCGAACACGAGCTCGTAGTCGTGGCGGCGCACCAGGGCCAGGGCCTCCGGTCCCGTCTCGACGGTGTCGACGGAGTAGCCGGCAAGCACCAGGATCTTGCGGAAGCTGTCGAGCACGATCGGCTCGTCGTCCACCGCCAGGATCCTGGCCTTGGGGCTATCGACCCGGACGCGCTTGAGGCTGGCCGCCTCCTCGGCGAACTCCAGGCGCAGTCCCTCGTCCAGCGCCTCGAGGCGCTTCCTCTGCTGCTTGCGCTCCTCGAGCCGGCGCAGCAACAGGCGCAGGACGAGATCGACGACGATGAAGATGATGACGGTGAGTAGAACGATGACGGGCACCATGGTCTAGCCTCCTCCTGTCGCTACCTCTTCCTCGGCGCGGCGCAGCGTCAGCGCCGAGAGCTCATCCTGCGGATCGGCCGGGACGATCCGCACCAGCCAGCCGGAGCCGAAGGGATCACGGTCGAGCAGGTCGGCGGTGATCTCCAGCTCCGGGTTGACCGCGACAATCAGACCGCTCAGCGGCGACCAGACCCGATGGACCTCGCCACCTCTCTCCAGCTGCGCCAGCTTCCGCCCCCGCGTGACGTGATCGCCGATCCCGCCCACGGTGATGCGCGAGGGGCCACCGAGCGTGCCCTGGAAGCTCTCGGCGGCGCCGATCGTCGCGGTGCCGTCTGCATCCAGCGTCGCCCAGGAGTGCCGGCCGAGGAAGTAACGGCGCGCAGCGGCTGCCGCCGCGGTCTCCTCCCCCTGCCGCGGACGCTTGCCGGCGAAGCGCAGGGCGCGACGTATCACGCCGATGAGCTCCGCGATGTCGAACGGCTTGGGAAGAAAGTCGAACGCTCCGAGCTGGAGCGATCGCAGCGCATTCTCGGACGTCGCATACCCGGAGATCATGACCACCGGTGTCGCCGGATGTTCGGCCCGCAGGGCCTCCAACAGCTCGATTCCCGACCGTCCGGGCAGCATGAGATCGACCAGGGCGAGGCGGTAGCCGGTCTCCGCCAGACTGGCCAGAGCTCCGTCCACGCTGCCGTGCTCGTCCACCCGCAGGTCCTCGGAACGACACAGCCGCGCCACGGCCGCCAGGACCACTCCATCGTCTTCCACTACCAGAACGTCACGCATGAGTCGCCTGGTCCCCGCCACCCACCACTCCGGGGGTCGATATCACGGGCAGCAGGATCGTGAACGTCGCGCCCCTGCCAACCCTGCTGTCGACCTTGATCGAGCCGCCATGCTCCTGGACGATTCCCCAGACGACTGCCAACCCCAGGCCGGTGCCCTGCTGATCTTTGGTGGTGAAGAAGGGCTCGAAGATCCGTCCCAGATCCTGTTCGGCAATGCCGCCACCGTTGTCGGCCACCTTGATCTCGATCGCCTGGCCCTGCTCGACGGCCTGGAGCTCGGTGCCGACGTAGATCTCACCGGCGCCTGGCCCGATGTCGTCCGCGGCGTTGACCAGCAGGTTGATCAGCACCTGCACGATCTGATTCGCGTCGGCGTAGGTTGCCGGCAGGTCGTCCCGCAGCGCCTGGGTCACCTTGATGTTCTTCACCGCCAGCTGGTTGTCGACGATCTTGAGCGCCCGCTCGACGACCCCGTTGATGTCGACCGTCGTCCTCTTGAGCGGCGCCTGGCGGGCGAAGTCGAGCATTCCCTTGACGATCTCGCGGCAGCGCTTGGTCTCGTGAACGATGGTCTCGAGGTCCTTCTGTTCTTCCGAGCCGTCGGCGGCCCGTCGGTGGAGAAAGCTGCTGTTCACCAGGACGCCGGTCAACGGGTTGTTGATCTCGTGGGCGACACCGGCCGCCAGCCGTCCGAGCGAGGCCAGCTTGTCGGACTGATAGATCTGGCTTTGCGCCGCCGCCAGCCGGCGGGTCATGTCATTGAACGAGTGCTGCAGAAGTCCCAGCTCGTCGTTGCGGCGCACCGGCAGCTGGTGCTCGAGGTCCCCCGCGGCGACGACGGTGGTGGCCTCGAGCAGGCGCGCCACCGGCTTTACCACCCGCTGGTGAAAGAACAGCCACAGGATGACGACGATCGTCAGGATGGCGGCGCCGCTCAGGAGAGCTGCTCGCCGCCCGTTGACGGCGAACTGGCGGTCCACCTCCGCGAGCGGCAGGGTGACGTCCAGGATGCCGAGCACCGACTGACTCTCGACGTGTGCGTGGCAGGCGGCCTGCCAGCAGCTGGGCTCGTTGTAGATCGGGTTGATGATGCCGAGCCGGCGACCGTCGGTGTTGCGGAAGATCCGCGTCCGCTGCGGTCGCGACAGCCGCTCGAGCGGCTGATCGGCGGCGTGACACGCGTAACAGGCTTCGGTCTGCTTGTCGACGAACTCCCCCAACAGCGACTTTTCGGGCGAGTAGATCACCTGGCCTTCCTTGTTGAAGATCCGCACCTGGTGGATCTCGCCCTGGCGGCCGATGGTGTCGATGATCTGGTGGACGTCCTCGCGGCGATTGAGGAGCATGGCGTAGCGCGTGCTGCTCTTGATCGTCTCGCTCACCAGGTGCGCCTGGTGCTCCACCTGCGAGATCAGCGCCCGGCGCTGGCCCTTGAGGATCAGGTACGACGAAAGGCCGAAGACCAGGGTCGACGCGACGACCACGGCCAGGATCACCTGCCGGCTGATGCGACCGGAACTCCGACCCGCTGGCGCGGCCAGCCGCGGCCGCGATCCCGGGGTCCCGGGTGGCCTGGTTGCACCGATAGCCACCGCTCCACCCTCCCTGATCTGACGGCGTGGCGCCGTGCCTCGCCGCCCACCTCAGTATCTGCGCTGGGCGAGACGAGGCAACGCCCGGGCGGGTAGGACGCCGCGCCAGCCTCTAGGGGTGGCCGGGTGAATCCGCCGCCATCGCCGACATCACCAACTGCGTGAACACACCCGAACCCGGCAGGCTCATGCCGCCGTCGACGACCACCCGCGTGCCGGTGACATAGGCGGCCAGCGGCGAGGCGAGAAAGACCGCGGTCTGGCCGATCTCGGCGACGGTGCCGTACCGGCCGAGGGGAATCGCCTGCTTGAGAGCCGCGTGGGCGCCGCCGTCCCGCGGCCCCAACCGCTTCATGCCCTCGGTGCCCTCGATGGGCCCCGGCGCGATGGAGTTGGAGCGGATGCCGAAGCGGCCCCACTCGAGCGCCAGGTTCTGCATCAGGTTGTCGATGCCCGCCTTGGCGGCGCCACAGTGGGCCTGGGCGAAATGGGGCACGAACGCCTGGCCGGCAGAGATGAAGATCAGGTTGCCGCGGGTCTCGCGCAGCTGCTCGAAAGCGGCGCGGGCGGCGTTGAACGAGCCGTTCAAGTCGATGTCGACCACCGTTTTGAAGCCGTTGGCGGAGAGCTTCTCGGCCGGCGCCAGGAAGTTGCCGGCGGCGCCGCAGACCAGCGTGTGGATCGGTCCCAGCTCGTCGCGGCACTTGTCGAACGCTGCCGCCAGCGCATCGTATTCCCGCACGTCGGCCACCGCGGTCGAGACCCTGGCGCCGAGGCCCTCGAGCTCGACGCGGGCCGACTCGAGCCGCTCGGCGGTGCGGCCGCAGATGGCCACCCCGGCGCCGACCGCGGCGAAGCTCTTCGCCACGCCCAGATTGATGCCGCTGCCACCGCCGGTGACAAGGACCGTCTTGCCGGCAAACAGGTCGTCGGGTAGGAACTCACGGATCTCGCTCATGAAGCCTCCTGGCGCCGACTCCTGCAGGCCGGCCCGTAGCGAATGTACGACTCACGTAGCCGCACCCCTCTCCACCCTAACAGCCGGCCGGGGCTAGAAAGCGATCAGCTCGCGCGCCACGGCAGTGACTTTCCCGCGCGACGGCAGCAGCTCCGCCTCCAGCACTTTGGCGTAGGGCGACGGCCGGTCGGCATGGCCGACCCGGCGGATCGGCGCATCGAGCCAGGGGAAGGCGACGTCGGCCAGCCGGGCCGCCACCTCGGCACCGAAGCCGGCGGTGGTCTGCGCCTCGTGCACGATCAGGGCGCGGCCGGTCTTGCGCACCGAGGCTGCCACGGTCTCGGTGTCGAGCGGCACCAACGTGCGCAGATCCACCACCTCGGCGTCGATGCCCTCGCCGGCCAGCTCCTCTGCCACTTCGAGACAGGTCCAGGTGGTGGCGCCGTAGCCGATCAGGCTGAGTTGGGTGCCGGCGCGGCGCACCCGGGCCGCGCCGAGGCTCTCGGGCTCGGCCTCCGGCGCCAGGCTCTCCTTGATCCGCCGGTAGAGAAACTTGTGCTCGCAGAAGATCACCGGGTTGGGATCACGGATCGCCGCCCTGAGCAGCCCGCGCGCGTCGGCCACGGTGGCCGGGCAGACCACCTTGAGCCCGGCGGTGTGGGCAAACCAGCCCTCGGGGTTCTGCGAGTGGTACGGGCCCGCCCCGACGCCGCCGCCCGACGGCAGCCGCACGACGATCGGGCAGGGCGCCTGCCAGCGGTAGTAGAGCTTTGCCGCCACGTTGACCAGCTGGTTGAAGCCGCAGGTGATGAAGTCGGCGAACTGCATCTCGACCACCGGCCGGTAGCCCAGGAGGGCGGCGCCGATGGCGATGCCCAGCGTGCCGCTCTCGGAGATCGGCGTATCCAGCACGCGCTCCGGCCAACGGGCGAAGAGGCCGCGGGTGGTGCGGAAGGCGCCTTCGAAGACGCCCACGTCCTGTCCCATGACGATCACCGAGCCGTCGCGCGCCATCTCTTCGGTCAAGGCCAGGTTGACGGCGCCGACGTAGGTGGTCTCTGCCGGCTCGGCGGTGGCGCTCTTCTCTTCCGGCTCACCCGGGAACGGTCCGAGCGGGTAGGCCGGCGGCGTGCCCGAGACCGCGAAGACCGAGCGGTGAGCGATCCGAGGATCGGGCGGAGCGGCCTCGAGCGCCGCCGACAGGGCCTCCTCCACCAGCGCCGCCGAGCGGCTCTCGATCTCCTCCCGCGCGGCGGCGCTCAGCACGTTCTCCGCCACCAGCCGCTCGGCATAGGCCGGTACGGGATCCTCGGCCCGGTAGCGCTCGAGGTCCTCCTCGGGCACCACCCCCAGTGAGTCGTCACCCACCGAGTGGCCGCGCAGCCGCCCGAGCATCGCCTCGATCAGGGTCGGCCCCTCACCGGCGCGGGCGCGGCCGACCGCCGCCGCCAGCGCCGTGGCCATGGCATCGGGGTCGTTGCCGTCCACCGTCTCGGCCGCCATGCCGTAGCCCGCGCCGCGACTGCTCAGCCGCTCGGTGGCGTACTGGGCGTGCCAGGGAGTCGAGAAGGCGTAGCGGTTGTTCTCGATCACCAAGACCAGCGGCAGCTTCCAGACCGACGCCATGTTGAGGCCTTCGTGAAAGTCGCCGGTCGAGGTACCGCCGTCACCGATGAAGTTGATCGCCACCCGATCGCCGCCGCTCTGCTTGTTGGCAAAGGCACAGCCGGCGGCCACCGGGATCATCGCCCCCAGGTGGCTGATCATGCCGACGTGGCAGATGCCCGCCTCGGGCGCGAAGTAGCCGTAGTGGAAGGAGCGCTCGACGCCGTGCGAGAAGCCGTCGCGCCGGCCCAGCAGCTGGCAGGTCAGCTTGTAGAGCAGGTCGGCGGGCTCGGGGCGGCGACCGTCGGGCTCGCCGAAACCGAGGCCCGGGAAGGTGCGCGCCGGGTCCAGGTAGACCGACAGGATGGCTCCCAGGTCGCGGTGCAGGGTGCACAGGGAGTCGCCCGACTCGAGCGCCAGGCCCGCCGGCACCGTCGTCGCCTCGTGCCCCACCTCGCTGTACCACTTGGCCACCCGGCCGGTGAGCAGGAGGTTCTCGAACCGCGCGTCGAGCTCGCGGGTGAGGCGCATGTAGGCGTAGCGGAGCAGGCGGTCGTCGGCCATGAGACGGGCAGTCTATGCAGCTGGCGTGGCGGCCGGCAAGAGAAGGCGTACGGCCTGCGATGGGTGCTCAGGGGCGGGACCGTCAACGCAAAAGGGGCCGGCCGGCAGGAGGCGTCGTGGGGTGGGTCCGCCAGGGGACGGCTCGAGCGGTTCCGGCTGCGGGGGGGTGGCTCTCGCCTCCTTCGCCGGCGCTCGGGACAGCGGTGCCCTTCGAAGGGGCTTGCCAGGCGCGCCGGCTACGATGCCCCTGGGTGGA
>CALZJC010000103.1 GCA_945787525.1 Thermoanaerobaculia bacterium
GGATGCGGGTTTCGGAATCGGGCCTGAGCACCCATCGATTCAGCCATTCGCGATGCGAATGGCGGAAGCGCATGGGAATCGAACCCACCCTCGCCGGGCATTCACCCGCCGAACAACGGTTTTGAAGACCGCGGGAGGCACCAGCCCCCGAGCGCTTCCAGGGCTATTCTACCGGCTGGATCAATCTATGGTCAGGCGCCGGGCAGGAGCTCCGGCTCCGTCCGGCGCAGGCCGGGTACGCGGTCGAAGCCCCGGTCGTAGCTGCAGATGCCGTCGAGGTCGTAGGTGTCGACCACGGCCGCGTGCAGAGCGTCGCGTGGGCTGATGCCCGCTGTCTCGTCGAGCAGCAGACGGGCCGCATCCAGGACGTCGGCGGTGATCGGCAGCACCATGGGGAAGATCCCCCGGGCGTGGTCGTAGACCGCGCGACCACCGGTCCAGCCGCCGATCGACCGGTAGCGGTGCAGGAGCTCCTGCAGGACCTCCGCATCCAGGACACCGTCGATCCGGTCATCGGCCACGGCCTCGAGATAGCGCAGGCTCGGTGCCTTGTTCGGGTGCTCGGTGCCCGCCGCGTACATCAGGATGTTGGCATCGACGAGAATCACGGCAGCAGGTCCTCGGGGTTCGGCACGGACTCGCGGGCCATCTGTTCGGGGCTCCCGACCGGGAGATCCAGGGCGGCCAGGGCCCCGACCGCGGCCAACCGCTCCTCGACGCTCGCCAGGCCGTACTGCTTCTCGCAGGCCGATCTCACGAGATCTCCCAGGCTGGTTTGCTTCTGTCCCGCGAGGCGAAGGAGCCGCGCATGGAGATCCGGAGGGAACAGGATCGTGGTTTTCTTCGAGAGCGCCATATACACCTCCGTATGTGGAGGCTACTCTCTCACCACTCTGGACGCAATGGACCACCCGGCGCCGCTCGGCGTGACCCGTCTGGGTGAGAAGGACAGGCCAGGCGATCCAGGGCGCCGCCTGACGGGTCGATCGCGCTACCAATCGGGAAACAGAATCGCGCCGTCGGCGCGCAGCGCACCGTCCAGATACGCCTGCCGCAGCCCCCGGTGACGCACCTTCCCGTTGTGGGTCAGCGGGATGGTCCGAGGCCGGAGGAGATAGACGCGGCCGGGACGCACGCCAAGGCGGTCGTGCACCCGCCGCACGATCTCGGTGGCCAGCTCCCTGCGGTCCGGCTCGGCCAGCGACTCGCCGCGCCGCGCCTCGGCAAAGAGGTACACCTGCTCCCCCGCCTGGCCTCCCCGATCGATCCCCACCGCGGCGGCCAGGCGCACTTCATGCGGCTCGTCGGCCGCCTGCTCGATCTCGCTGGGGGCCAGGTTGCGGCCGGACTGGATGATGATGTTCTTCTGGCGGCCGACGATGGTCAGCCGGCCCCGCGGGTCGAGATAGCCCAGGTCGCCGGTGCGCAGGAACCCGTCCCGCCAGTAGAGCTCGGCGGTGGCCTGGGGATCGTCCAGATAGCCGCGGGTGTTGGCGGGGCTTCGCACCAGGATCTCGCCCACTTCGCCGGCTTCGAGGAGGCGCCCCTCGCCCACCTCGCCGCTGTTCAAGTCGCCCCCATCCGGCTCGCCGTCTCCCAGGATCCGCAGCTCCACTTCCGGAAACGGCGGGCCGACCGAGGGGAAGCCGCGCTCGTCGACCGCCACATCGGTGCCGGGCGGCCACATGCTCACCCCCACGGTGGCCTCGGCCAGGCCGTAGCCGGGCATCATGACGTTGGGCAGGCCGAAGGTGCTCTCGAACGCCTCGAGGGTCTTCGGCCGTACCGGTTCGGCGGCGTTCAACGCCACCCGCAGGCTCGACAGGTCGTGCCGGCCGTCGGCGCGCAGGGCGAGACGGTAGGCGAAGTCCGGCGCCGCGGTGAAGGTGCCACGGTGGCGCTCGATCGCCTCGAGCCAGCGGCGGATGTTGCGCAGCGAGGTGGGCAGCAGCACCAGCTCGGCCGCCAGGGAGAACGGCACCATGGTCATGAGCACCAGGCCCATGTCGTGGAAGACCGGCAGCCAGCTGACGAAGACGTCGCCGGCGGTGATCTCCATGCCGTCGATGAGCTGGCGGATGTTGGTGAGCAGGTTGGCGTGGGAGAGCTGCACGCCCTTGGGATCGCCGGTGCTGCCGGAGGTGTACTGGATGTAGGCCAGGTCATCCGGGCGCGGAGCGGGAAGCTCGGCGAGGGGCTCGACGTCCGCAGCGGCTGCCGGGGTCAGAAGCTCGGCGCCGGCGGCGCAGACCGGGCCACGGATCGCGGCGCTCTCGGCCGCATCCAGGCTGTCTTCGAGGACCACTGCGCGGGCGCCCGAGACCCGGCTGAGGTCGACGACCCGATCGGCCCCCGAGCCGGGGAAGATCGGCACCGCGGTGGCCCCGGCGCGCTGGATGCCGTAGAAGACGGCGAAGAACTCCGGGCCGTTGGGCAGAGCGACCAGCACGCGATCGCCGCGGCCGATGCCGTGGCCGGCGATGACCGCGGCGAAGCGATCGATCTCCAGCCGGAGCTGCTCGAAGGTGCGGGAGGTCTCACCGAACGTGAACGCCGTGGCATCGGGTGTCTCGCGGGCTCGCCAGGCGAGCATCTCGGGCAGGGTCTCGTAGGCAGGCATCTCGCCGGGCGTCCGGTTTCTTACTCGCCTCGCTCCTGCAGCCGGCGGCGGACCATCTGGTGGACATCCGCCACGGTCGACAGCTCGGGGATCTCCTCCTCGTCGATCTCGATGTCGTAGCGGTCCTCCAGGGTCGCCACCAGATTGAGCACGTCGGCGGACTCGGCGCCCAACTCTTCCACCAGGCGGTCGCCGGGATTGACCGTGGGGGCGCCCAGCTGCAGGGCGACCAGGTCGACGATCTCTTGTTCAATCCCGCTCATGGGCGGCCTCCTCCAGGCGCTTCAGGATGTCGGCGGCGATGGTCCGGGCGCCGGCCTCGTCCATGTCGGCATCCAGGTAGACGAAGTCCCAGCACAGCCGGCCGCGGTAGAGCCTCGCCTGGGCGGTGACCTCGGCGCCGACCGGCATGTTGGAGACGAAGGCGTGCATGCCCCGCACCCCCAGATCGCCGAACTCCGAGGGAAACGCCAGCGGCCCCGTGTAGCTGACCGCGGCGGAGCCGAAGCGCACCCGGCCGAGCCGGATGATCATCCGCAGGAGAGCGGCGCTGGTGAGGCAGAAGAGAAACTTCTCGCCCCGCCGGAACGAGCGGTGAAGCTGCCGGTCGATGCGCCGCGCCAGCTCCCAGAACTCCTGTCCGACACCGAGATCGGTCGTGAAGCGCATGGTGGTGAGGTAGCTGGCTACGGTCTCCGGCCCCATCGGCGGCTCGAGATACGGGCGCAGGTCGGCGAAGGCGAAGTAACGCAGCGGTAGCGCCCGGCCGTCGTAGCGCTGGTTCTGGACCGCCAGCAGCAGCGCCGCGTTCAAGGCGCTGTTGAGCGGCACCCTCTCCTGCCGGCACCGCCGGATCAACGCTTTCGTGGCGTCTTCGACGAGCTGCGTCGACAGGATCCGGCAGCGCGCCGGGCCGGCCGGTACCGCGCTCCGCAGGCCACGCGAGCGCCACAGATAACCCACCTCCGCCGCCAGCTGGCGCGCCAGGAAGGCGCCGAGGGCCGGATAGCGGCGGCGGCCGCGAAAGCGGGCAGGAAAACGCCTGTCCGGGGCCGGCGGCAGCTCTTCGACAGTCTCCTCCAGGGCCGCCCTTCCGCCGCCACAGATGGTCAGAAGCTGCCGGCAGACGGTGGCCGCGGAGATGGCGTCGGCGATGGCGTGATGGAAGCTGAGCACGACCTCGCTGGCCTCGTCGTCGTCCGGCTCGGCGAGCAGCGAGCAGCGCACCAGCGGCGCAGTCGCCGGGTCCATCCGGTGATTGAGCTCTTCCTCGGCCACCACCCGCCAGTAATCGCCGCCGGCGCGCTGGATGCGGCGCAGCGGGATCACCGCGGTCGCCGACTCGAACAGCCAACGCCCGTTCTCGAGCAGCAGTCGAGCGCGCAGCAACGGGTGCCGGCGCTGGATCTCGGCCAGGGCTACCGCCAGGTCTTTTGCCGCCAGCCTGCCCGCCAGGCGAAGGACGGCCACCGCGTTGTACGGAAAGCTGGCTCCGGTCCAGGCCTCGGCACTCTCGAACCCTCCCAGCTCCCTTCGCATGCGCCGAGGCTAACAGCACGTGGGGGGCTTTTAGCCGAGAACGCTCACCATGCGTAGCCGACGTGAGCCAAGCCCCGCCGCCCGATCAGGTCGCCGCCGAAGAACTCGTAGTGCTCCTCGTCGAACAGGTTGCTGACGTCGACCCCCACCCGGAAGCTGCCCAACATCCGGTTGGCGGTCAGATCGACCACCTGGTACGAGGGCACCGGGCCGCGGTAGAGGCCCGAGCTCCACTCGAAGCCCTCGACATGGCGGAAGCGCAGCGCCGCATCGAACCGGTCGCCGACATAGGTGAGGCTGGCGTTGAGCCGGTTCTCTGAGCTGTTGGGCAGCGCCGGATCGTCCGGCAGCCGGTCGCGGATATCGAAGTCGAACCAGGCGTAGCCCAGATCCAGGGTCCAGCGATCGCCCAGTCGACGGTTGAGCGACAGCTCCACACCCTCGGTGTCGACCCGTCCGAAGTTGACCAGCGACAGCCCCGTGAACACCGGCTCGCCGAAGACGCCGTTGGACAGTAGCGGCAGGTACTCCGGCGGCAGATTCGCTCGCAGGCCGGCCATCAGCATCGCCGCCAACGGCGGCGGCAGATCGGCCGGCGGGCTGTAGGGCTGGTAGGGGCTCGCCAGACGACCCCGGGACGGGTGGAAGAACGGGATGTAGTCGCTGATGAAGTTCTCTATGCGGCTGTCGTAGTAGTCCACCGTCAGGTAGGTATCGGCGCCGAGTATCGCCGAGTAGCCGAGCTCGAAAGTGCGGATCTCCTCAGGCTGGAGCTGCGGGTTGCCCACCGCCCGGACCGCCACCGGATCGGCAAAGCCGCAGCTGGTGCCACCGAGAGCGCAGATGGCCTCGAACGGCGAAAGATCCACCGGTGGAGCGGAGGGAAGGTAGAGCACCAGCTGGGCGTAGCCCGGGGTCAGGAACGCTTCGCCAAAGGTCAACCGCAGGTTGTGCTCGGGACGCACCGCCCAGACCAGCGAGCCGCGCGGCGAGAGCTGCGTGTCGTGCAGCGAGTTGTCGTCCCAGCGCGCCGCCAGCACGCCTTTGAGCCGGTCGCTGAAGCTGTACTCGATTTGGCCGAAGAGCGCCTGGAACTCCTCGCTGTGCTTCTTGTAGGTGACGGTCTGGAATCCGTTGGGGTCGGCCGAGTCGACGCTCTCCTCCATAACCGAGGCGCCCCCGACCAGATAGCCCTTGCCGCCGGCAAAGCCGGTGTGGCCCTGGACCTCGAGGCTGAGGCGGTCGGACTCGGTGAAGAACGGGCGGTCCAGGTTCAGCCACAGCTGCTGCCCGTCACGGGCGGTGTAGGCGCCCAACACGTTCCAGTGCGGCGCGTTGAGGTGGAGCCGGGCCCAAGGTCGCTCTACGTCGACCACCTGGAGACGCCCGAACTCGGCCACCGCCACCGGGCCTCGGAACTGGGCCGTCCCGCCCTCCACCACCAGAGTGGTAGCGTCACTCAGGTAGCCGTCGAGCCGCAGGCTGCCGTAGGCCAGCTCGTCACGGTCGAACGGCGGCGCCACCGCCTCGAGCGCCAGGCAGCCAGTCTGGAAGGTGAAGATGCACGGCGTCGAGTACTCCACGCCGGTGGTGCGTGGCCGGAAGAAGTCGTCGCTCTCGGCGTAGCTGCCCAGCACCTTGGCATACCACCGCTCTCCGAGCCCGGTGGCGTAGCGCAGGTCGAGTTGGCTGGTCGACAACTCGCCGGCGGTCAGCCGTACCCTGCCGCCCTGGCTGTAACGCGGCGCCCGGGTGACCAGGTTCAGCACGCCGTTGAAGGCGTCCGTGCCGTAGAGGGCCGAGCCCGGCCCGCGGATCAGCTCGGCGCTTTCGAGGTCGTCGAGCGGAAAGCCGATCGCCGCCCACTCCTGGGTTCCCAACGAAGGCATCGATACGTCGCGGCCGTCGACCAGGGTCAGGACACGGCGGTTGAACGGATCGTTGAAGCCACGCACATTGAGGTTGAACTCGTACAGCCCGCCCTGGGTCAGCTCGGCGCCGGTGGTGAACTCGAGCAGCTTGGGTAGCTGGCCGCCGGCCGATTCACGGGCGATCTCCTCCGCCGGCAGGAAGCTCATAGCGGCCGGCGCCTCGACTATGCGTTCGCGGCGCCGCGTGACCGAGCGCACGGTCACGGTCTCCGCATAGGCCAGCGGCCAGTCGACGGTCTGCTCGATCCGCGCCGTCTCGCCGGCAACGACCTCGATGCCCTTGGCGCTCGCCAGGTGGCGGCCGAGGGTGAAGGTCAGCGCGTGACTGCCCGGCTCGATCCTGCCGAAAGCAAACCGGCCATCGGCCCCGGTGAGCACCGCCTCCTGCCTCCCGGTCACGGCCACGCTGACGCCGCCGACGCCCGATCCATCGTCCCGCAGGACCCGTCCCTCGATCCTGCCGCTGTCCTGCTCGGCCATGACTGGAACCGCGGCTAGCAACACCAAAGCCGCCGCGGCGGCTGCCGACAATCTGACTCGCATGATGACCTCCCCGCGCGGGTGGGTGCGCGGTGCGCTGAGTCGCGCACCGTTTTGAAACCGGTCCCGAACCCCCAGGAGCACGCTTGCGAGACCGCCTCCCTGCTCGCAACGTAGACCCGCCACCCCCACCCCGGAACACCCCAGCGGGCGGCCTGCCGAACCTACCCCGGGGGGTGGCCCCCGCTGCCGCGCCAAGGTCCGTTGCCGGATACCGGGTCAGAAGCGATATCGTTGAGCCGATCTCGACATCACGGCGTTCAACGGCGCCGCAAGGAGGAGTTGCCATGATCAGACCGATTCGGCTCGCGCCTCTCGCCTCGCTGGTGGCCTGCCTCGGCGCCGGCTGCGGCGGCGACAGCCAGGTCTTCGAGCTCGTCGGCACCGTCGAACGCACGACCCTCGAGTTGGCGGCGCCGATCTCCGAGGTGGTGGTCGAGATCCCCGCCGATCTCGGGACGCGGGTCGCAGCCGGTGATGTGGTCGTGCGGCTCGACACCGAGGTCGCGGAGGCCGAGCTGGTGGCCGCCCAGGCCGCGCTCGCCGCCGCCGAGGCCAATGTGATCGAGGCCATGGAGGGCTTCCGGCGGGCGGAGCGGTTGGCCAAGTCGCGGGTCGGCAGCACCCAGGATATGGACCGCGCCCGGAGCAAGCGCGACGAGGTCCTCGCCGTGGTCGCCGAGCGCAAGGCGCGCATCGCCCAGGCCCGACGCCACCTCGACGATCTCACCATGCGGCCGCTGGCCGGCGGCGTGGTGGACCAGCTGCCGTTCGAGGTCGGCGAGCGGGTGCCGGCCGGCGGCGTAGTGGCGGTGATCCAGACGAACGAGAAGCCCTGGGTGCGGGTCTGGCTGCCGTCACGGGCGGTCGGGCTGCTGGGCGGCGAGGTCGAGGCGCGGATCGAGATCGAGGGCTTCGACACCGAGCTCTCCGGGCGGCTTTTGGACGTCGCCCGCGAGCCCGAGTTCACCCCCCACTACGCTCTGACGGAGCGCGAGAGCGCCCATCTCGTGTTTCAGGCCCGCATCGTGCTCGACGACGCACCGGCGGAGCTGCGCCCCGGACTGCCGGCGCGCATCCGCCTGACCCTGGTCCGGCCACAGGCGGCGAGCGGATGACGGCCGCGGCCGTCATCGAGGCGCACGGCGTCACCCGCCGGTTCGGCCAGCTGACGGCGGTCGACAACGTCGACCTCGAGGTGCGCCGCGGCGAGGTCTTCGGCTTTCTCGGCCCCAACGGGGCCGGCAAGTCGACGCTCATCCGCATGCTGGTCGGCCTGCTGCCGCAGTCGGAGGGCGAGATCAACGTTCTCGGGCGCAGCCTGCCGGGCCAGTCGGAGGATCTGCGAACGCACGTCGGCTACATGACGCAGAGGTTCTCGCTCTACGAGGACCTGACGATCGAGGAGAACCTGGATTTCGCCGGCCAGATCTTCGGCATGCCCGCGGCCGAGCGCCGCCGCCGCATCGAGGAGCTGCTCGAAGAGTACGAGATGGCCGAGCGCCGCAGGCAGTTCCCGGCCCATCTCTCCGGCGGCTGGAAGCAGCGGCTCGCCCTGGCGGTGGCCACCATCCACAAACCGGATCTGCTGCTGCTGGACGAGCCAACCGCCGGCGTCGACCCCGATCGGCGGCGCACCTTCTGGGAGAAGCTGTTCGAGATCGCCGCCGAGGGTTCGACAATCCTGGTCTCGACCCACTACATGGACGAGGCCGTGCGCTGCCACCGGTTGTGCATGCTGATCCGCGGCCGCCGGGTGGCGCTCGACTCGCCGGTGACTCTGACCGAGGCGCTCGAGGGCCGGGTGATCGAGGTGGCGGCGGAACCGGTGGAGCGGGCGATCCCCGTCCTGCGTGCCTGGCCGAGATCGGCCAGCGTCACCCAGCTCGGCAGCCGGGTGCACGTGCTGCTCAATCCCGACGAGCCCGACGCCGCCGGCCTCGCTCCGGCCGTCGAGCATCATCTGCACGAATCCGGCCTGCAGGGGGCCAACGCCCACGCCGCCGAGCCCAACCTCGAGGACGTCTTCGTCGCCCTGAGCCTGGGCGAGCAACTGGGCTCCGAGGAGCGGGCGTGAGGCTGACGCCCAGCAGCTTGCGGGCGGCGGTGCGCCGGGCCTGGTCGGTGACCCGCAAGGAGCTGCGTCAGCTGCAGCGCGACAAGCTGACGCTGGGTTTCGTGGTCTTCGTGCCGATCGTCCAGCTGCTGCTCTTCGGCTATGCCATCAACCAGGACATCCGTCACGTCACCACGGCGGTGGTCGACCTGGCGGGCACCGAGACGTCGCGCCGGCTGGTCGGCCAGCTCGAGGCCACCCAGACCTTCGACGTCGTGCGCCAGGCCGACAACGAGGACGAAGGGCGGCGGCTCATCGCCACCGGCGAGGTGCAGGTCGTGGTGGTGATCCCGGTCGACTTCACCCGCAACTACTTTCGCGGCCGCGGCGCCGAGGTGTCGATCCTGGTCGACGCCACCGACCCGACTCTGGCGCGCGCCGTCCAGGCCTCGATCAACGGCTTCGCGGCCCATCTCAACAGCCGCCAGCAGCCGTTCAGCTCCGGCGCCGCCGGCGCCATCCGCTCGAGCGAGCGAGGCAGCTTCTTCACCGAGCCCGAGCTCATCCACCGCCTGCAGTGGCGATTCACCGTGCTGACCTACTACAACCCCGAGCTGCGGACGCCGGTCTACGTGGTGCCGGCGCTGCTGGGCGTCATCCTCACCACCACCATGATCTTGATGACCGCGCTGTCGCTCGTGCGCGAGCGCGAGCGCGGCACCTTCGAGTTCCTGATCGGCACCCCGGTGCGCCGCTTCGAGCTGATGCTGGGCAAGATCGCACCCTATGTCGGCATCGGCGCGTTGCAGATCGTCATCGTGCTGCTCACCGGCCTGCTGCTGTTCCGCGTGCCGATGAAGGGATCGCTGCTCGATCTCGGGTTGGCTTCGCTGCTCTTCATCGGCGCCAACCTGACCCTCGGGCTGGTCATCTCGTCGGTGACCGCCAACCAGCTCCAGGCCACCCAGCTGTCATTCTTCTGGTTCCTGCCCTCGGTGCTGCTGTCGGGCTTCATGTTCCCGTTCCACGCCATGCCGCGACCGGCCCAGTGGCTGGGCGAGATGCTGCCGCTGACCCACTACGCGCGCATGGTGCGCGGCATCCTGCTGCGCGGCTCGGGA
>CALZJC010000104.1 GCA_945787525.1 Thermoanaerobaculia bacterium
GGGTGACGGCAGGCTCGTGGGTGGCTGGAGCGGCCGCCCTCTCGGGGTCCGGAGCTCCTGCCACGGAGCCCGCGCCGCTCGCGGCCATCGCCAGAGTGCGGCGGAACTCCTCGGCATCCGTGTAGCGCTTCTCGGGGATCTTCTCCAACGCCCGCATCACCGCCGTCCGCAGGGGCGCCGAGACCGTCGACTCCGGATCGCTCTCCTCGAAGCTCAGCGGCGGGTGCAGCAGATGCCCGGCCAGGATCGCGGCCTCGCTGTCGCCGCTGATCGGGAAGCGGCCGGTCAGCAGCTCGTAGAGAACGATGCCGAAGGAGTAGAGATCGCTGCACGTGGTGACTTTCTTGCCATCCACCGCTCCGAGCTGCTCCGGTGAGGCGTATTTGAGCTTGCCGAGGAAGAACCCGGTCTGGGTGAGATTCTGTGTCGCCTCGAGCTGCTTGGCGATACCCAGATCGATCAGCTTGACCTCGACGCGGCCGTCGTCGTTCCGGGTCAGCATGATGTTGTCGGGCGAGATGTCCCGGTGCACCAGCCGCTTGCCGTGCAGATAGCCCAGGATGTCGAGCGTCTGGTCCGCCACCTCCAGGATCTCTTGCTGTGACAGCCGCTGGCCGGTCGCGTTGATGTAGGCCAGATCGATACCGTCGATGAACTCCATGACGATGTAGGCCGAGCCGTCGTCGCCGATCCCGAAATCGTGGGTCTGGGCGATGCCGGGGTGGCGAAGCTGGGTCGCCATCCGGGCCTCGCGGAGGAACCGTTTTTGGTGTTCGTCCTGGTCCTTGAGGTGCGCGCGGATCGTCTTGATGACCCGCACCTCCTCCAGCAACAGGTGGCGCACCTTGTAGATCGAGCCCATGCCGCCCTCGCCCATCTTCTCGAGGACCTCGTACTTGCGGTCGATCTCCTCGATGCCGAGCTGGATCTGCGACACGCTGGTCAGCCTCCCGGTCCCGCCCGGCGGTCGCCACACGAGGGCGCGCGCTGTGACCGATTCATCGTTTCGACTATAGCCTGACCCCGCTCACCAATCGTCGACGAAACGCCGTATCTGCCTCAGTCTGCGGCGTTGCGTCACGACGGTCGGTGAGAAGGTCAGGCTAGCCGCAGCCGCAGCCACTGCCGCGCCGCGGTCCAGTCTGCCTCGATGGTCCGCTTGGACAGGCCGAGATGCTCGGCGGTCTCCGCCACCGTCATGCCGCCGAAGAAGCGCAGCTCGACGATCAGCGCCTGGCGCTTGTTGCTGGCCGCCAGCTCGTCGAGCGCCGCGTCGAGGGAGAGCAGCTCGTCGAAACCGAGATCGCGGCCGCCGCCCGGCGTGATCTCCTCTTGCAGGGTCACCTTGCGCACGTCGCCGCCGCGCTTCTGGCGGCCGCGGGTGCGGGCGTGGTCGATGAGCAGGCGGCGCATGACGTTGGCGCCGACGGCGAAGAAGTGGGTGCGGCCGGCCCAGTCGACCGCCTGTTGCTTCGCCAGCCGCATGTAGGCCTCGTGCACCAGGGCCGTGGGCTGCAGGGTGTGATCGGGCCGCTCGCGGGACAGGAAGCCGCGGGCCAGCCGGCGGAGCTCGTCGTAGACCAGCGGTATCAGCTCTTCGGCGGAGGCGTGCTTGCCGGCGGCCTCGCCGCCGACCGAAGAGCGGTCCGGGGCGCCGGTCCGGGGCGGTTTGTCCACCTCGATCCGCGTCACCACCGCCCCGGTGTGCTCCGCCGCCTTGCCGCCGGGCAGCAGTCCTTCCAACTGCTGTCGCAGCTCCGCGGCGCCGGCGAGGCGTGCCTCGCGGTCCTTCTCGAGGCAGGCCAGGACGATCCGCGCCAGCTCCGGCGAGACGTCATGGGCCATCTCGCGCGGGTCGGGCGCCGCCAGGGTGCGGTGCATCTCGAGCACCTCGCCGGCGCTCTCGCCGCGGAACGGGCAGCGCCCGGTAGCCATCTCGAACAGCACGACACCCAGCGAGTAGACGTCGGACCGGCCGTCCAGGGGCTCGAGCCTCGACTGTTCCGGCGAGACGTAGTTCGGCGTGCCCATGAAGACGCCCGCGGTGGTCACGCCGGGTCCTTCGAGCAGCCGCGCCAGCCCGAAATCGGTGATCAGCGGCTCGCCGATCCGGGTGAGCATGACGTTCTGCGGCTTGACGTCGCGATGCAGCACGTTGTGGCCGTGCGCCGCCTCCAGCGCCGAGGCCAGCCGGGCTCCGATAAAGGCCACGCGCTCGGTTGGCAGGGGCCCCTCCTCGGCGATAACCGTCGCCAGGGTCGGGCCGTCGATCCACTGCATCGTCAAGTAGGCGCGGTCCTCGAACCGGCCCAGGTGATAGGCGCGCAGGATGTTCGGGTGGCCCAGGTTGCGCGACAGCAGGATCTCCTGACGGAAACGCTCGAGCACCAGGCTGTTGCCGGCGTACTCGCGGCGCAGCAGCTTGACCGCGATGCGGGTCTCGAGAAGGCGGTCCCAGGCCTCGTAGACGAAGCCGGTGGCGCCCTCGCCGGCCTTGCGACGCAGCTCGTAGCGGTTGTCGAGAAGCGAGCCCGCAGCGGTTTGCCGCAGGGTCGTGGCGGCGCCGACGGCGATCGGCGTAGTCGCCTTCCGGCTGCCGGCCAGAGCGCCGTTGCCGGGCGCCAGGTCGGTCAGCCAGCGGCGGAAGAAGTAGTTGGCCAGGACCACGTGCCGGTCCGCGTCGCGGCGGATGAAGCCGAGGTTCTCGAGATTCTGCAAAGAGCTCCGCAGGGTCGGGGCTTCGAGCGCCAGCCGTGCCTCGATCGTGTCGCTGGCCGCCGGAGTGTCGTGGGCGACGGTGCGCAGGATCTGCTGCTCGACAGGCGACAGCATCTCGAAGTCGACCGAGAAGAAGTAGGCGACCATCTGGTCGGCGGCGACCTCTTCGATCGTCCGCTCGAGATTGCTGCTCTCGAGCAGCCGTTTGCCGACCAGCTGCAGCAGGTAGGGGTGGTTGTCGCAGTGGCGGCGGACGGACTCGATCTGCTCGTCGTCGAACTGGGGGCGCAGCTCGGCCGGCAGCTGGGTCTGTCGGATCAGGGCCCGGGCGCCGTCGTCCGACATGGTGCGGATATAGACCGGCGGCGCGAAGCCGTGCAGGAACGGCGACGTGTCGGCGCGCTGCTCGGTCAGGGCCCAGAGCCGGATGGTCGACGCCAGGACCGAGCGCACGTCCTCCGAAGCCTGCATGGCGTGGCGCAGCTTGCCGAGCAGCGCCGGGTCTTTCTCGTTCAGCTTGATCAGCTCCTCCACCTCGTCGCAGAGCAGCAGCAGCTTGAGCTTCCCGGCGCGCAGCTTGCGCCGCAGCCGGCCCATGGCGGCGAACAGATCGTCCGCGGCGACGTCCGGGACGTCGATGCCGATCGCCTCGAGACGGTCCTCGGCGTCGAGCAGCGCGTCGGCGAAGCCGTCATGCAGCTCCCGCGGGTCGTCGGCGCCCTGGAGGTCCCAGAAGAGAGGGAAGTAGCCGCGCTCGGGTTCCACGGTGGCGAGATGCTCGAGCTGCTTCAAGAGCGAGGTCTTGCCGATACGGCGCGTGCCGAGCAGCCAGAGGCCGTTGCGCGGCCCGTCGAGGATCTCGTCGATCAGCCCCACGCGGCCGTAGAAGCGCTCGGCGCGTACCCACTGGCCGATGACGAACGGCACGGGCCTCATGCCGACACTCCGTGGCTCGCCGGGTCGCCGATCGCCTCGACGTCGTCCACCGTGACCCGGCGGCGCTCCAGTTCGTACATCCGGCTCACCAGTTTCATGCACAACCGCTGGATCCGGTAGGGTCGGTAGTCGGACAGCTCGACGATGCGCTCGATAGCGCCGTCCTCGAACTTCAGGACTCCGCGGATCGGCCGCTCGATCAGCTCCCGGGCGGCGTCCAGCCGCAGCGGGCCGACGTCGATCTCCTCGAAGAAGTTGTACCAGGGGCTGCCCTCGCGGTCCCATTCGCGCTTGATCGAGACGCCGGAGACCACCGCCACCAGATTCTCGGCGAAGCTCTTCATGAACAGGCTTCTGAGCTTCTGGTTGACCCGCGGGTCGTAGGAGTTGAGCTCGTCGACCTCGTCGATCAACATCACCAGCCGCACCCGCTTGGCGGTGCCGGCGCGCAGGGTCTTGAGTATCGACCGCAGGTCACCGAGCAGGTCGCGGTAGGTGTAGTCGCCGGCGGGAGAGGTGTGCGGCTCGAGTCCGTCGAGCACCGGGCTCAGCTCCTGGAAGATCTCCTCGGCCAGGGTGGCGAAGAAACGGTCCTCGGGAGTGCCCTGGAGATCGATGTAGACCGGATAGAACTGGTAGGCCGGATCGTCGAGCGCCTCGAGGCGACGCTTCAGCTGGTGCTGCACAGTGGTCTTGCCGATCCGCCGCTCGCCGTGCAGCAGCAGGCTGTTGTTGTGCAACGTCTGCAGGATGCGATCGACCAGCTGCTCGCGGCCGAAGAAGAGCTTGCTGTCGAGAACCGGCGAACCGGCCGTGTACGGGTTGAAGCGGCGCTGCCGCAGACTGCGGCGGCGCCGCGCGCGCGCGCCCGTGAGCAGGGCGGCGGCCAGGAGCAGGCCGACCGTTACGCCGCCCCAGAGCAGCGGCGAGCGCCATGGCGGGCGCCGGTAGATGATCGCGTACTCGGCGCTCGACTTCAGCTTCTCGGCGTCGGTGGCGACGAGGCGGATCGTCGACAGACCGGTCGGCAGGTCGAGGCCGAGCTGGAACTCGGTGATGTAGAGGTCGCCGACCGCCTGGCTCTTGATCGTCGACAGACCCGCCGGCAGGCCGCGGCCGGGCTGGAACTCGGTGATGTAGAGGTCGCCGACCGCCTGGGCGCTGTCGTGAGTGCCCTCGAGCTCCGTGTCGCCGTGGAAGAAGGTGATCGCCACGGGTGAGTCGTCGATGACCACGCCCGACAACCGGAAGTCCGGGCGGTCGATGGACTCGGCCAACAGGTCCCCGTGCTCGTGACGCTGGTCGGCAAAGCGGATGGCGGGTGGAAAGTTCTGGCGCTGCGCGGCGCCGAGCAGGCGAACGTTGACGGCCCGGTAGGCGCGCGCCAGCTGGTCGAGGGCGGTCGGGTGGCCGGCCTGGAGGGCGAGCACGCGGTTGGCGCTCGCCAGGGCGTCCTCGAAGCGTCTCTCGCCCAGCGCCGCTTCGGCGTCGCCGAGCAGGCCGTCGATCGATTCGAGCTGCTGGCGGTCCCGCTCGGCTCGCTCCTCCTCGGCGCGGGCCTCGAGCAGGCTCTCCTGCAGGGCCAGCGCGTCGCGGTTCGTCGGGTCCAGGGCGAGCACCGACTGCAGGCGCTCGAGTGCCTCGCCGATTCTGCCCGCCGTCTGCAGGTCGCGCGCCGTGCTCAGGTCACGGGCGATGGGGATCGACCGCTGGTCGGTCGCGGCCTGGAGCTCCGCTCGGAGCCGGCTCTGCGCCTGGTCCAGCAGGTCACGCGCCTCTTGGTTGTCGCCCAGGGCCAGGGCCTGGCGCAGAGCGCTCGATCCCTGGGCGAGGTCGCCCCGGGTCAGAAGGTCGCGGCCGCGCTCGACAAGGGTCGCGATGCGGCGGTCGAGATCCTCCAGGTTCTGGCGAGCGGCCAGCGAGCGGCGCAGCCGTTCCAGCGTGGCCAGAGCCTCGGCGTTGTCCGGCGCCACTGCCAGTGCCCTGCTCACCGCCGCTACCGCCTCGTCGAGTTGGCCGCCGTTCTCGAGCCGTGCCGCCTCTGTGAGGCCTATGCGGACGAAGCCGGCGATGCGACGGGTTTCCTGCTCGCGCTGTTCGGTCTGCTTGCCGAGGGCGGCCTGGCGGAACTCGCGCAGCTTCTGCAGGGTCTCCTCCGAGGACGTGATCGCCCCCAGCTGCTCCTCGGTCTCGAACGCCTGCAGCGCGGCCTCCAGCTGATCCAGGTTGTAGTAGGCGATGCCGAGCATCAGATACGGGAAGTAGGCGGTGAACTTCATCCCGTAGGTGCGCACGCGGGCACCCGAATCGCCCTTCTTCTCCAGAGCTCTGTTGATCTGGTCGATCGCCTCCGACCAGCGCTCGTCTTCGAGCGCCTCTTGAGCGGCGGCGTAGTGCTCGTACCAGAGGTCGGCCAGGGCGGGCGCTGGCAGAGCCAGCAGAAGCCCGGCGACGATGCACACGCAGAGTCGCCTTCTGCAGGGTCGCTGTCGATAGCGGGGCACGGTTCTAGAAACTGTAGATCATCGAGATCGACGCGGTGTCCCGCAGCTCCGAGAGGTCGAGTCCCACGTCGATCTGGATCTTGTCGAAGGCGATCCCGAAACCGGCGGCGAGATGCAGCTCGTCCTCGCCCCCCGGGATCTCGGTGCGGCTGAACGCCGAGGACTCGTTGCGCTGCTGGTGGTCGGGGTCGTGCCAGGCGCCCAGGCGCACGGCCATCACCGATCGGCCGCGGAAGAAGGCGTACTCGCCGCCCAGGTGGATCTCGTCGGCATCGTCGATTCTGTCCCCGGGGCTCCTGAAGCGCGGATCGAGGCTGTCCAGGATGGTGGAGTACTGGACCCGGGTCCACTCGACACCAGCTGTCCACCTCCCGTTGGCGGAACGATAGGCGAGGCCGAGCACGTAGACGTCGGGCAACCTCCACGCGCCGGAGCCCTCGAGGATGGGCGTGCCCGCCGGCAGGTCGGGGTGCGCCGGCCCGGCGATAGCGGCAGCGGAGATCCTCAGCGCCGGTCCCTCGCGGTATGCGCCACCGAGCCGCCAGCGCGGCGTCAGGCCGTACAGGAAGCCCAGGGCGAAACCGTGGTCGCTGGTGGATGACGATGCCCTCACGGTCTGCACGCGACGCCCGGGCAGGAACGAGGCCTGTCCGAAGTAGGCCTCCAGGCTGTCGTCGTCTGGCAGGTATTCCGCACCCCCGAACTCGATGGACGGCTCGAACCGGGCCAGCCCCAGCCCGATGCTCAGCCGTTCGTTGGCCCGATAGCCCACTGCCACCGCCTGAGCCGCGATCTCGAAGCTGAAGAACGCCTGCTCGATCGGGCCGCGCCACGCGCCGGCGACGGGCCCGGTGCTGAAGATGCCCTGGATCTCCTGGGTCAGCTCGAATCTCTGCAGCTGGTGCCGGTAGACGGCGAACGACCAGCGCCCCTTGGGGTAGACAAAGGACACGAAGGAGAGCCCGGAGAGGTCGGCCTCCGAGTCGACCCGGATCGGCCCTGCGACGGTGTCAATGCCCAGACCGGTGGGGGTGCCAGCGGCCCGGCCTCCCGTCGTGTAGGGGGAGGAGTAGTTCCAGGACCGTCCCTCGAGGGAGACCTCGGGCCGGGCCAGCTGCACCAGCCCGGCGGGATTGGCGTAAGCCGCGGTGGCGTCGTCGGCCAGGGCGACGAAGGCGCCGCCGAGCCCCAGGCTGCGTGCGCCGGGGTTGGAGAAACTGAACTCGACGTTGGTGAGCACCTGGCCGGTGGCCGGAACCGCCGTGAAGACCGCGGCGATCAATGCCAGCAGGCCGAGGCTCATCCGGAATCGAATGCGCAGGGCCCGCACGGGCGTCATGACGTCACCTGTCGCAGCTGTAGATGATCCACAGCGACGACGTATCGGGCAGTGCGGTGCCACGAGCTCATCCTCCAAAGCTGTAGATCAACGACAATGAGGCGGTGTCGATGCGCTCGGACAGGTCGATTCCGAGGTCGATCTGGAATCTCCGGAGCGCCACGCCCAGGCCCGCGGCGAGGTGCAGCTCATCCTCGCCGGGCGCAAAGAGGGCGCGAACCGCCGGATCCTCTTCGCGCACGTCGAGGTAGTGGTCGGGGTCGTGCCACGCTCCCAGGCGGACCGCCAGGACCGAAATGCCGGCGAAGAAGGCGTACTCGCCACCGAGATGGATCTCGTCGGCGTCGTCCAGAAAGAGCCCACCGTCGCGCTGCTGGGGGAGCAAGCTGTCGACGATGCTCGAGTATTCGACCCGCCTCCACTCACCGGCGGCGGTCCAGCGACCGTCCCGGGAGCGATAGCCCAACCCCAGGGCGTAGACGTCGGGGAAGTCCCAGGCCGTCCTGAAGCCGTCGACGAACTTCGATCCGGCCGGGAACTCCGGGTGGGCGGGTCCCGCCACCAGATCGATCTCGAGGGGCAGCTCCGGGGTCTGGCGATAGAGACCGCCGAGGGTCCAGCGGTCCGAGAGGCGCCACAGAACCCCTGCACTCAGACCCCACTCCGGCTCGCTCCAGCGGAACTCGACGGTCTGGATCAGCCGCTCCGGCAGGAAGGAGGCCTGCGAGAAGAATGCCTCTGCGGAGTCGTCGTCCGGCAGAAAGTCGCGGCCGTGCAGGCTGGCTCGCGGGACAAATCTCGACAGGCCGAGGCCGAGGCTGAGGTTGTCGATAGGGCGAAATGCGACTGCAATACCGCGAGTGACGATTTCGAGATCGATCCGGCCGCTTCCGATGACACTTCTCTGGGCTCCCAGGGGACCGCCTCCTGGGCTGAAGAAACCTTGCGTCTCCAGCTCGAACTCGAAGTTGGCCGGCTGGTGCTGGAAGACGGCGAGGGACCAGTTCTTGCGGGGATAGACGTACGAGACATAGGAGAGCCCGCCCAGATCGTTCCGGGACTCGCCCAGCAGCGGCTGGGCGACCGTGTCGATCCCCTGGCCGGTGGGCCTTCCGGCCGCCCGCCCCCCACGCGTGAACGGCGTGCGGTAGGCCCAGAAACGACCCTCGATCGAGATCTCCGGCTCGGCTATCTGCACCAGGCCTGCCGGATTGGCGAAGGCTGCGGTGGCATCGTCGGCCAGCGCCACGAAGGCGCCGCCGAAGCCCAGGCTGCGAGCCCCGGGGTTGGCGAAGCTGAATTCGAAGCTGGTGAACGACTGGGCGGGGGCCGGCCTTCCACCCAGCCATCCAAGCGCGAGGATCGACCCGAGGACGACGCCGAGACACGGCGATCGCAAGGCACGCGGAGGGCGGGCCAGGCAGAACATGGCTCCGGTGACTCTGGCAGGCAGCGGCCGAAGGCCCAATACCCGTAATGACTGGCAGCCGGCCACCCCTGCGGGGTAGCCGGCCGCCGCACCACAGCCCCGGCAGGGTCCTTCTTCACCCACGATAGGGAAACTTCTTCGCCAGCTTCCTGGTGATGCCCGCCACCACGTCGTTGGCGGGCCGCCGCCAGTCGGTCGCCCGCTGCACGGCTACCTTCCAGAGCAGGTCGCCGTCTGTGCAGCTGACCAGGGTGCTGTCGGCGTAGATGTCGTCGGTCCTGGTCAGTCCCGGCGGGATCAGCCAGTCGATGCGGCCCTCGCTCGCCTCGTGCAGAACGTGCAGGCCGACCTCGGTGCTCCAGGAGGCGAGCTCGGACATATAGCGGGTCTTCTCGACCCGTGTCTTGAGCACCGCTTCGACGCCCAGGGTCTCGGCAAGCCTCTCGGCCGGCAGCTGCCAGGCCTCGCGCAACGCTATGCCGCTCTCGTCGAGCAGGCGATTGGTGGTCTCGACGGGCTGAACGCGGACCAGGATCGGGCGTTTGCGGGTGGCGCTCGAGCGGTCCAGCAGCTGGTCGTAAAGGGCGTGTTGAAAGGCCAGGCTCTCGCCTGCTTCGATGGCGCGGATCTCCTCCGGTCCCAGGCCCGCCGGCATCTTGCCGGCGAAGACCATCTCGAACGGCAGCACCGCGATGGTCTCGCTGGCGGGTGGGCGACCGGCCAGCCGAGGCGATTCGTAGTGGACCGCGGTGCAGGCTCCGAGAAAGACCGCGGCGGCGAAGATCGTGGAGCGTTGCATGGCGTATCCTCCTATCGGCGGGCGATGGCTCTTCCCGCTCTACCAGGAGACGCGACGTTGCC
>CALZJC010000105.1 GCA_945787525.1 Thermoanaerobaculia bacterium
ACAGGAATACCCGGTGTATTTCAAGGTGACGCAACGTCGCCGGGGGCCAAAAGGAGCCGGAATTGGTGGATGGGATCAGTCAAACGGGCCACTAAAGCTGTGAAGGAGAAGTGATGGAAGCGGTTGTGCTGGTTTCGTTCGGCGTTCCCGAAAATCTGCAGATGCGACAGGTGCCCGATCCTTCGCCGGGACAGGACGAAGTTCTGCTCCGCGTCCAGGCCTGCGGCGTGTGCTTTCACGACGTGATCAACCGACGGGGCGACCTTCCCAGGACGAACGTCCCGGCCATCCTCGGCCACGAAGCCGCCGGCCAGGTGATCGAGGTCGGCAGCGGCGTCGAAGGCTGGTCGGTCGGCGATCGCGCCGCGACCCTGCAGCGGCTCCACTGCGGCGATTGCCGGCACTGCAGCGGAGGCCGCAACAGCCTCTGCAAGGAGGACACCCGCTTCTTTGGCGAGGAGATCCCGGGCGGCTACGCCGACTACATGGTGGCTCCGGTGGCGGGCCTCGGCCGCGTGCCGCAGGAGGTCGAGTGGCCGGTCGCCGCCACCGCCTGCTGCACCAGCGGCACCGCGGTCCACGTGGTGCGGACCCGCGGCCGGGTGCAGCGGGGCGAGACGGTCCTCATCACCGGCGCCAGCGGCGGCGTCGGCATGCAGGCGGTCCAGCTGGCGCGTCACGACGGAGCGCGGGTCATCGCAGTGACCTCCAGCGAGCGCAAGGTCGATGTCCTGCGCGAGGCCGGAGCGCACGAAGTGGTCGTCTCAGGAGACCTGGACTTCTCTCGCCAGGTCCGTGATCTGACTGGCGAGGGTGCCGACGTGGCCCTGGAGATCGTCGGCAGCCTGACCTTCGAACAGAGCATGCGCGCCCTGGCTCCCGGCGGCCGCCTGGTCGTGGTGGGCAACCTGAAGACGCAGTCGGTGGCGATCAACCCGGGCCTGGTGATCGTCAAGGAGCTCGAGATTCGGGGCGCCTACGCGACCACCCGGGAGGAGCTGGGGCAGGCCTTCGAGCTTTTCGCAACCGGCGCTCTGCGCCCCTGGGTCTCCGAGGTCCTGCCCTTGAGCGACGCCTGGCGGGCCCACCAGCGGCTCGAGGCTCGCGATGTCACCGGGCGTCTGGTGCTGACCCCGGATCACTAGCCTGCGCTTCTCACCGTTTGTCGTCGCGAAACGGCGCAGGTGCTTGAAGATGCAAGGCTCGCGATCGAGCTTCTGTTCCCCGACGGTAGCGCGGCCGGACTTCACCCGTCGCCCGGCGCCATCTCCTTGAGCCTGCCGCGATCGATCTTGCCCAGATGGGTGCGCGGCATCGCCTCGACACGGATCACTCGCCGCGGGTGCTTGTACGCCTCGAGCTCCTCGAGCGCGTGCCGCTTGAGCTCCTCCTCGAGATCCGCCGCCTCTCCCCTAGCCACCACGAAGGCATACGGCTTCGTCAGCCCCGCCGCGTTCTCCACCCCCACCACCGCGCACTCGGCCACCGCCGGGTGCCGCATCAGACAGCTCTCCACGTCCTGCGGCGCCAGCCATTTGCCGCCCACTTTGAGCACGTCGTCAGAGCGGCCGCAGTAGGTCACGTAGCCCTCGGCGTCGCGTGACACCAGGTCACCGCCGACAAACCACTCGCCGCGGAACGCCGCCGCCGTCTTGGCAGCGCTCTGCCAGTAGCCCAGGGCGCGGGAGTCGCCGCGTACCCACAGACGGCCCACCTCGCCGTCAGCGACCTCGGCGCCGTCGTCGTCGCAGACCTTGAGGTCGAAGCCCGGCACAGCCCGCCCCAGCGTGCCCGGCTTGACCTCGCCCGGCAGGTTGGAGACGAAGACGTGCCACATCTCGGCGGTGCCCAGCCCGTCGAGCAGCTCGACGTCGAAGGTCTCCCGCCAGCGGCGGTAGAGCGGCGCCGGCAGCGCTTCGCCGGCGGAAGTGGCGAAGCGCAGGGAGGAGAGATCCTGCTCGCCGGCCGCGGGGTGGTTGATCATCTGGTTGATCATCGTCGGCACGTTGATCAGGATCGTCGGCCGGTGGCGGCGGATCTGCTCGAACAGGAGGTCGGCGGTGGGGTGCTCGGCGAAGAGAACCGCCGAGCCGCCGACCGAGAACGGGAAGAGCAGGTTGGAGCCGGTGGCGTAGCCGAAGTAGAGCTTGGGGATCGACAGGGTGACGTCGTCTTCGGTGTAGCCCAGCGCCTGTTTGGCATAGCACTCGGTGGTGTTGGCGAACGAGCGGTGGGTCTGGACCACGGCCTTGGGCCGCCCGGTGGTGCCGCCCGAGAACAGCCAGATCGCCGGATCGTCGGGGTGCGTGGCGGCGGTTTCCAGGCTCTCGTCCGGCCCTGCGCTCAGGGTCTCGAACGAGGCGTGATCGCCAGCTTCACCGCCCACCACCAGGAGCGGTGGGTGCCGCTCGGCGGCAGCCAGCGCCGCTTCGAAGCTGCCCAGCACCGCGCCGTCCACCACCACGCAGCCGGCGCGGCTGTAGTCGAACAGCGCCGCCAGATCCTGCGGCGAGCGGCCCGGGTTGACCATCACCACTACGGCGCCGATCCGCAGCGTGCCGAAAAGGGCGCCGACGAACTCGGGGCCGTCGGGCAGGGCGATGAGCACCCTCTCCTCCGGCCGCACGCCGACCCCGAGCAGGGCGCGGCCGAAGCGGTCGGCCAGAGCCTGCACCTCGGCGTAGGTCAGGGTGCCGTCCGCGTGGCGCAGCGCCACCCGCTCGCCGCGTCCCTCCCGGAGCCGCTCGCCCAGGAAGTGGTCGGCGATGTTGAACCGGTCGGGAAGATCCATCCAGCTGGCCATGCTCATGCCGATCAGGCGCCCACCGCCGGCTCAAGCTGGCCGGACGCGCCGCGCCAGCCAGATCATCGCCCCGGCCACGAGCACCGTGGGCGGGCCCTCGCCCCAGCTCCAGCTCGGCGGCATGCCGACGGCGAAATCGACGACGGTGAGCGCCACGCCGAGAAGACACGTCAGCCAGCCGATGACGACGATCAGCCGCCGGTAGCGGCGCACGTCCAGACCGATGTAGATGGTCAGTACCCCGAACAGCGCGTAGACCCCCGACAGAGAGCGCGTCAGGTACTGGATCAGCGGCGTGTCGGCGAGCGGCGCCAGGCCGAGGGCGTCGTTGACCCGCTGCATCCAGGCGAACGGCATGACCAACGGCACCACCGCGGTGGCGGCCATGCCGCCCAGGATGACGAGCAGCCACTTGAGGATCCGCTCTGCCTTCTGGGCGCCCATCGGGAGCTACTCGGGGCAGGCCGCGCCGCTCTCGACCCAGGCGGCGATCAGCTCGCCGAAGGTCTGCTGGCTGCCGGGCGCGGGCGACCGGCCGGCCCCGGGCAGCCAGCCCCAGCCCACCAGATCGTCCTCGCTCATGTGCTCGACGATCTCCTCGAGCGTCCTGCCGCCGTTGCGCTCCGGGTCCTTGACCTGCTCACAGAGCTGGCCCAGGGTGAACCCCTCCCAGGCCATCCTGCGCGGCGCCAGCACCCACTGGTGCGCGCCGGGAACCCGGCCCGGGTCGAAGTTGTCGCGCATGTGGCAGGCCCGGCAGCGCATGCCGACCACTCCGGTGCCGCCGAGGCCCCGCCGCACGGGCGGCTCATGCGGCCTGAAATCCTCGCCCTGTAGCGGGCTGTCGCCGGCCGGGTGGCAGTTGACGCAGCGCGGGTGGAGCATCACCTTGCCGGCCTCGGTGAACAGGGCCCGGGAGCGCTCCGCCTCGTCGCCGATTTCGGCGAAGGCCGCGGCCGGCCGCAGCTCCTCGCCACCAGCGTGCTGCCCGGCGTGGCCTGCCGCCGCAAACCAGGCCAGCGCCCCGGCCGCGAGCACGATTCCAGGTGAACGTCTCATCGCCTCAACTCCTCTCGTCGGCGCCATGGCGGAACGGCAGCCGCCGCACCCACCGGCCGGTCAGGGCCGCCATCGCGTTGGCCACCGCCGGCGCGATCGGCGGCACGCCGGGCTCGCCGACCCCGGTGGGTGACTCCCCCGAGGGCACGACATGCACCTCGACTCGCGGCATCTCGTGAATCCTCAGCGAGCGGTAGTCGTGGAAGTTGGACTGCTTGACCCGGCCGCCTTCGAGCACCAGCTCGTCGTGCAGCGCGGCGCCCAGGCCGTAGCCGATGCCGCCCTCCATCTGCGCCCGGATGTTGTCGGGGTTGATGGCGATGCCGCAGTCGACGGCGCAGACCACCCGATGCACCCTGGGCATGCCGTTGGCGCCGATCGATACTTCCGCGACCTGGGCCGCGAACGAGCCAAACGATTCGTGCACGGCAGCGCCGCGCGCTCGACCGGCCGGCAGCGGGCCACCCCAGCCCGCCTTCTCCGCCGCCAGGTCGAGGACGGCGAGGTGGCGCGGATGACCGGCCAGCAGCTCGCGCCGCAGCTCGACCGGATCGCGGCCGGCGGCCACCGCCAGCTCGTCGAGAAAGGTCTCGGTCGTGAAGCCGTTGTGGGTGTGCCCCACCGAGCGCCACCAGAGAACCGGCACGCCGACCTGTGTGGTGTGGAGATCCATGCTCACGTTGGGGATGGCGTACGGCAGGCCGCGGGCGCCCTCGACCGAGGTGCTGTCGATGCCGTTCTGCACCAGGACCGCCGCGAAGGGCGTGCCGGCGACTATCGATTGGCCGACGATGCGCTGCGTCCAGGCGACGATCCGGCCCGACCCGTCGATGCCACCGGTCAGCCGCTGCACGTAGAGCGGCCGGTAGCGGCCGCCGCGGATGTCGTCCTCGCGCGTCCAGAGCAGCTTCACCGGCCGTCTGGTGCCGGTGGCCTTGACGATGGAGGCCGCTTCGCCGGCGACGTCACCGGAGGGCGTGGCGCGACGGCCGAAGCTGCCGCCACCGAGCTCGGTCCGCAGCCGGACCTGCGGTGGGGCCAGCCCGAGGGTGCCGGCGATCACCGCCTGGTCGATGGTCTGGAGCTGCGAACCGGCCCAGACGTCGCAGCCGTCTTCGCCCAGCTGGACGACGCAGCCGAGCGGCTCCATCGGCGCGTGCGCCAGATAGGGAAACTCGTAATCCGCCGTCAGCACCATACTGGCGCCGGCCAGGGCCGCGGCGGCGTCGCCGTCCTTGCGAAACTCGGCCCCTGGCCGATCCAGCAGCGTGCGGTACTCGGCCACCAGCTCGGCGCTGCCGCGCGTTTCGGCGCCGCTCTCGTCCCACTCGATGGACAGCGCGTCGCGGCCCTTCTTGGCCGCCCAGAAGCCCTCGGCCAGCACCGCGACGCCGCGCTGCACGGTGACGACGTCGACCACGCCCGGTACCTTGCGGGCCGCCGCGTCGTCGACCGAGCGCACCACGCCGCCGAACCGTGGCGGCCGCGCCATGACGGCGGTGAGCATCTCGGGCAGCTGGACGTCGTAGGTGAACTTCGCCTCGCCACGAGACTTGGCCGGCACGTCGACCCGCGGCAGCGGCTCGCGGCCGATGAGCTTGAACCGCGCCGGATCCTTGAGCGCCACCTCGGCCGGCGGCTCGAGCCTGGCGGCGCGCTCGACCAGCTCGCCAAAGCGGGCCTCCCGTCCCGACCCCGGATGGCTCACGAGACCATCGCTCACCTCGATCTCGGCGGCGGCGACCTGCCAGGTCTCGGCCGCGGCCGCCACCAGCATGGCACGAGCCGTGGCGCCGGCCCGGCGCATCTGCTCCCACGAGTTCGCCATTGCCGTGGAGCCACCGGTACCCTGGGCGCCAAAGGCCAGGTTGGCGTAGCGCGTCACGTCGGCGGGCGCCGATTCCACCCGCACCGTCGACCAGTCGGCGTCGAGCTCTTCGGCGAGGATGGTGGCCAGACCGGTGTAGGTGCCCTGGCCGAACTCGATGTGCTTCGACAGCACGGTAACGGTGTCATCGGGCCCGATACGCACGAAGGCATTGGGCACCAACTCGGCTCCAGCCGCCGCCATGCGCGCTTCGGCGCCGCGCGGCAGGCGCAGGCCGATGACGAGGCCGGCGCCGACCGCCAGGCCGCCCTTGAGCAGCTGACGGCGATCGAGAACCGGCGTGCTCGGTGTCGGTGTCGTCATCCCGCTCATCTCCCGGCCCTGGCCGCCGCGTCGTGGACCGCGCGACGGATTCTCGGGTAGGTGGCACAGCGGCAGACGTTGCCGGCCAGCGCACCGTCGATGTCATCGTCGTCCGGCTTCGCCCGGCGCTCGAGCAGGGCGATGGCGGTCATGATCTGACCGGTCTGGCAGTAGCCGCACTGGGGCACCTGGAGCCCCTCCCAGCTCTCCTTGACCGCCGTCGCCACGGCCCCCTCGACGCCCTCGATGGTGGTCACCGGACGCCCGTCGAGGGCCGCGATCGGCATCACGCACGAGCGCGTGGCCCGGCCGGCCACGTGCACGGTGCAGGCGCCGCACTGGGCGACGCCACAGCCGTACTTGGTGCCACTGAGCCCGAGATCGTCGCGCAGGACCCAGAGCAGCGGCGTGTCGGAAGCGACGTCCACCTGGCGCCTCTGCCCGTTGACTTCAAGGCGATATCTCATACCCACCTCCCTCGTGGCTGAGAGCCGATCTTATCGGACCGGATCCGGTCGGCCGCCAGGGACCGGGCGACGCGCCCGGCGCCGGGCCAGAGTGGCTCACCGGCCGCGGTCGCCAAGCCGGAACAGGTGCCTACGGCAGCGGCTCGAAGTAGGCCCGGATGCGGCTCGCGGCGCGCCGGGACGTATCGTTGCGCCGCCGCGAAGCTCAGGCGGGCCGGTGGCCGTGCAGCTCTTCGAAGAAGTGATGGAAACGATCCGCCGTCGGCATCTGGGCAAGCAGGGCGAGCAGGCCGACAGCGGCGGCGAGGAGGGCCAACGGGCTGGCGGTCAGCATGTAGACGACCATGGCGAAGAAGCAGTACGCCTCGCCCATCGCCCCGCCGGCCAGGCTGATCGTGAAGAAGCCGCGGTGCATGACCGCCGGAGCCTCGTCGTGGGGCAGCTCCGCCAGCCGGGTTCGCAGGCCCTGCCGCAGAACCAGGTTGACCACGACCCAGGCCACGATCAGGCTGGCGCCCAGAACGGCCAGGCTGCCCAGCAGCACGGTGGTGTCGCCGGCGGCGGGCTCCGGCCGCAAGACGAGCAGCACTACGGCGCCGAAGAGCACGACACCGACAATCATGGCGCCAAACACCAGGCGCAGAGTGAACAGCGTACGGGCAACCTCAGCTTGCGCGGCCTGCATCGGGATTCCCATTATGCCTCGTCGGCTGCACTCCGCGGATTCATCGCCGCCGAGTGGGGCCTGGGAGAACGCGCGGCTCGAGGCCTGGTTCCCGGCGGATTTGACAACCACCACCGTCCGGGCGCACCATAATCGGGTAGCTTCCGCGCCGCAGGCGCGACAGCGCGGCGGACGCGGCGGCTCTTACTAGGGGTTGGGCGCCCCTGGGAGCCGGGCGGGAAGGGGCCCGCCATCCGTTGAGCACGCCCAGAGAGGAGGTGGTCCAGTGATAAGTGATAAACCGAGTTTGATGGAGGTGGCGACCCGGTAGGGGAGTTTCCACCGGTCGGTTGCCGGACCCCTGGAATCGGGAGTCCCCACGCCACCGACGCAGACTCATCGAGGCCCCGGCCGCCCACGTGGCGCCGGGGCCTCTTCTCGTGCGCCGCTCCGGCAATGCGCCGGGGCTACGAGCCGGCCAGCTCGCTCATCAGCGTCTGGAACCGCCCCGCGCCACGCAGGGATTCGAGGTCCGGGTCGCGCTCCAGCCATTCGCGGTGCGCCCAACCGACGTCGACACACTCCTCCAGACAGTCGAGCGCCATTTTGGGATTGCCGGCCCGGGCGTAGCAGCAGACCAGGTAGTAGTGCATCGCATCCTGCGGACCGATTCGGCGTGCCCGCGCCGCCAGCTCCAGGCCTTCGGCGACATCCCCCAGCTCGACGCGAGAGCAGGCGGCTACACATAGCGCGCGCAGGTGGTTCGGCTCCAGCTCCAGGTGGTGCTCGGCAAGTGTCAGGGCCCTGGCGCTCGATTCCCGGGCCGCCTCCTCGCGACCGAGCGCCCGCCATGTCTTGGCCAGCAACATCAGGGCCTGGAACTCCTCGGGCCGCACCCTGACCGCCCCCTCCAGCTCCTCGGCCGCCCTCTCGAACCGGCCCTCGGCAAACAGCACGCGGCCGAAGAGATAGCGCGCCTCGAAGAGGCGCGGGTTGAGGGCAATGGCGCGGCGAAAGGCGTCATGCGCATCGTCGTCCTCATCCACCAGCGCCAACGCCAGCCCGCGTGCGACATGGGCCTCCGCCAGCTCGGGCTCCAGCTCTACCGCGCGGCGGCTGGCGGAGTCGGCTGCGGCCAGGTTCTCCGTAGACGGCTCGTAGTAGAGATAGATGAACGAGCTGCAGTCGGCAAGCCCGGCGTGAGCGACCGCGCACTCCGGGTCGATCTCGATGGCGCGGTTGAACATCCGGCGCGCCGAGACGATGTACCCGTGTCCACCGCGGTAGAAGTACTGACGGCCCCGCAGGTAGTAGTCGTAGGCGCGAAAGTCGGCGGTGGGTTGAGCCAGAAGACCGCGGCGCTCGGATTCGCTCAGCACGACACGCAGCGCCCCGAGAGTCGCCATGGCGATCTCCTCCTGGACCGCAAAGACGTCGTCGAGCCGGCGATCGAATCTCTCCGACCAGAGCTGATAGCCGCTGGCCACGTCGATCAGCCGGGCACTTATCCGTAACCGTTCACCGGAGCGACGGACACTTCCCTCGAGCACCCGGGCGACGCTCAGGTCGCGGCCGATGTCGCGGATGTCGCGCTCGCTCGCCCGGAAGCGGAACGACGAAGTGAGTGACGCTACACTGACACCGTCGATCCGGGTCAGGGTGTTGATCAGCTCCTCGGTCAATCCGTCGCAGAAGTAGTCCTGATCCTCCAGCGGGCTGAGGTCGGCGAAGGGGAGCACGGCGAGCGATCCCGGCGGCGGGCCGAGCGGAACCTCACCGCTTTCCTGCCTCTCGCGTCGCGGCTCGGTGCCATCGAAGAGCTGCTCGAAGAGCCGCCGGTACTGCCGGCATTCATCGTCCAGCCGCGCCATCAAGCCCTCGAACCTCTCCTCGCCGCGCAACGGGGCGAGCAGGGGATCGCGGCGAAACGCCGTCGCGCAGGGGAAGCCGTTGGTCGCCGCCTCCTCGAGCCACTCGAGCGCCGGCTCGATCTCGCCCAGCTGGGCCCAGACGGCGGCGACGTCGTGCTGGGCATGGTGGTAGTGGCCGTAGCGGCCAAAGCCAGCCGCCTGCTCGACTCGGCGAACCGCCTCGGCACGGTCGCCTCGCTTGGCGGCGATGAGGCCGGGGACCGAATGAAAGTAGACGCAGTCCGGAAAAAGCGTAGCGGCGTTCCGGATGACCTTTTCGGCTGCCTCGAGATCGCCCAGCTGAATCCGGGACCGTGCCATCTTGCCGTGCGCCCAGGCCGACGGCGCGCGGCGCGCCACCTCTTCGGTCACCCGCAGACAGCCCGCCCAGTCGCCCTCGAAGTAGAGGCAGCTGCCGAGGTGGACGGCGGCGATCGCGTCCTTGGGATCGATCTCGAGCGCCCGCCGCAGAAACCGCTCGGCCTCGTCGAGCATGCCGACGTGGAAGAGCAGGGTCCCCACCCGTTCCAGGCCCTCGTTGAGACTGGGGCGCCCGAGGAGCGCCGCCGCCAGCTCGCGCAAGCCGGTGGCGTGGTCCCAACCGCCCCTTGGACACCACACCAGGCGCGCTCGCACGTAGTGCCCCTCGGGCAGCTCCGGCTCCACCTCGAGCGCGCGGCGGCAGCCA
>CALZJC010000106.1 GCA_945787525.1 Thermoanaerobaculia bacterium
GCCGCAAAACGCAAGACCCTCGGACCCGCCTTGGGCCCGAGGGTCCGAAAGCCGACCGGTCGTGGCCTAGCAGCCCGTGCTAGAAAACGAACTGCAACTGCAGCAGCGAGGTGTCACCGTCTTCACCGGGAACACCAAAGCGGCTCTCGGCCATCCGGTGAATGAGCTGCGCCTTCACCTTGTGCTTGTTCCAGAAGTAGTTGACACCGATCTCGGTAGCGGTCCAGGTGTCCTGATAGTTGTCGGCATCGATCGACTCCCAGCCGCCGACCAGCTCGACCTGGTTGCTGGGCAGCATGAAGCCACCCTCGAGGTGGAACTTGTCGAGGTCGGTGGAGCCGTTGCGATAGACCCCACCGGTGAAAGTCGGGTCGACGGTATCGCCGGAGATCAGGTTGTACTCGGCGTCGATCGAGATGCCGTTGCCGCGGATTCCGGCGCTGATCTCGAACCCCTCGGCGCTGTCCAGGTCGGCCTTGGAGCCGCTGGTCGACAGGCCGGTGACCGCGTCGGTGTAGCTGTTGTTGTCACTGTCGTTGGACCAGGTGAAGAAGGCGAGGCTGAAGTTCGGCTTGATCCCCGAGGTGTTGAAGTCGCCCTGATCGAACTTGACGAAGCCCTTGGGATGGAAGTCGACGCGGCCGGCGATCACCAGCCCTTCGTTCCAGTCGCCGCTGTTGTTGGCCGGGCTGTCGAAGTCCAGCTTCGTGGCGTCCGGATCGTGCTGTTCCCCACCGAAGGCCAGGCTGTAAGTGATCTTCTTGCTGTCGTTCTGGCCGTCCAACCGGAGGCCCAGCTGCCGGTCGGGGGTGCCGAAGTTGTGGTCGCCGACGAAGCCGCGCTCCACCGTCTGCTGCCGCTTCGAGGAAGTCAGGAACTCGCGCGAGAACGGCGTCTTGGCGTTGCCGATCGTCAGTGTCTTGTTCTTCCAGCCCTTGTACTGCATGTAGGCGTCCTTGACCGCCACCTCGTTGCCGTCGATCGACTTGCCGAAGTCGAACTGGATCTTGCCGACCCAGTTCTTGGTCACGCTGGCCGAGATGTAGGGCCGCAGCCGGCGGAAGAAGACCTGGTCCCTTGTGCCCTCGCCAAAGAAGTCGGTCTGCAGGTACTGGATCTGGACTCTGCCTCCGATCTCGACGAACTTGTCGCCCTCTTCAAAGACCGTGATGCCGGCCCCGGCCGGCGTCGGCGCCACCAACGCGACCGTCACCAGGCAAAGAGCCAATAGGACGGACAGCTTCCCTGCGTACCGCTCGACCATCGTTCTCTCCTCGCTTGTTCTGATCCCAGGCGACCGTGCCACAGCCGCCAGCTTGCGACACTCTAGGAACGCCGTACTGCAGGGATGCGACGCACATGTGACAGCGGTGCGACAGCCGTGCCCGAGAGCCGGGCGCCGGCCGCCGACCCGCTCAGCCCCCGGCCGGCAGACGGACGCGGAAGACGGAGCCCTTGCCGAGCCTGCTCTCGACCTCCACCCGCCCGCCGTGAAGCTGCGCCGCGTGCTTGACGATGGCCAGCCCCAGGCCGGTGCCGCCCTCCGAGCGGCTACGGCCACGGTCGACCCGGTAGAACCGCTCGAAGATGCGAGACAGATCATGTTGCGGCACGCCGACACCGGTGTCGGCCACTTCGACGACCACCTCGCCGCCAGCGCCCGACAGACCCAGGGTCACCGAGCCGCCCTCGCGGTTGTACTTGACGGCGTTCTCCAGCAGGTTGAGCAGCATGGTCTCGAGCGCCTCCTCGCTGCCGGGGATCGCCGGCACCGCCCGCGGCTCGAAGACGAGCTGCACCCGCTTCTCCTCGGCCAAGCCGCGAACGGTCTCCACGGCCCACTCGCAGAGGGTCGCCAGCTCCACCGTGGTCTGGACCTCGGCCGCCGGAATCCCCTCGGACCTCTCGATCCGCGCCAGGGCCAGCAGGTCTTCCAGCAGCGCTTCCAGGCGGCGGCACTGGGCGAGGATCCGGTCGACGAAGCGTGCGGCCACCCGCGGCTGCTCGAGAGCGCCTTCGTTCAGGTTCTCGGCGTAGCCACGAATCGCGGTCAGCGGCGTGCGCAGCTCATGGGAGACGTTGGCTACCAGGCCCCGGATAGTCGCGTTGAGACGCAGCTGCTCGGTGAGATCGTGCGCCACCACGACCGCCCGGTCGCCGGAAAGCCGACGGCCGCGCAGCTCGAGCAGGCGGCCCGCCTCGGTCTCGACGCGCTCGCGGCTCACGGCGCCGTCGACCTCCAGCTCACCGATGAAGCCGATCAGCAGCTCCGACAGATTCGCCTCGACCCGCTCCACCTCCAGCTCCTGCATTGCGAAGAGCGCCCGAAACGCCGGGTTGAGCAGCTCCACCCGCCGTTCCCGGTCGGTCACCAGGACACCGTCGGACATCGATTCCAGGATCTCGACCAGGTGGGCTCGCTCGCCCTCACACTCCCCTGCCCGGCGCTGCAGCCTTTCGATGAGCTGATCGACCGCGGCCGACAGATCGGCGACAGGTCGTGGCAGGCGATCGGTGTCCGTCGCCGCCCCGCCGCCCTCCGTCCAGCCCTCCAGCCAGCGGCCGAGCCGCAACAGCGGCCGCTCGTAGCGGTGGTGCAGCCACCAGCCGGCAAACATCCCCGTCAGCGTTGCCGCCAGCAGGATGCTCGCCAGCCGGCCGGTCGGCGGCTGGCCACCGGCCAGGCCGATCAGGGCCGCGGCCACAGCTCCCATCGCCCCTCCGATCAGCGCCCGACCCAGCGGTGAACGCATGATCACCTCAACCCCGCAGCCGGTAGCCGACGCCGATCACGGTCTCGATTCGATCCGCCTCGGCAGCGAGCTTGCGGCGCAGCCTGCGTACATGCGTGTCCACCGTCCGGCTGTCGACGTCGCTCGAGTAGCCCCAGGCATCGGCCAGCAGCGTGTTGCGGGTCAGCACCCGACCGGGGCTCGCCATCAGCCGTTCGAGGAGGCGGAACTCGGTGGCGGTCAGCATCACCTCCTCGCCGCAGACGAACAGGCGGTGGCCGGCCACGTCCAGTCTCAGCTCACCGACCTCGATCAGGTCCGCCGCCCTCTCAGGCCCGGCCGTTCGCCGCAGCACCGCCTTGACGCGCAGCGCTACCTCCCGCGGGCTGAACGGCTTGACGATGTAGTCGTCGGCACCGAGCTCGAGACCGACGATCCGATCGACCTCCTCGGCCTTGGCGGTGAGCATGATGATCGGGATGGAGGCGGTGGCCGGCTCACGCCGGAGGTGCCGGCAGAGCTCGAGGCCGTCGAGCCCGGGCAACATCAGGTCCAGCAGCACGAGATCGGGCGACGGATGGTGCCGGGCTCGCTCGAGCGCGGTGTCGCCACGCGGACAGACCTCGACATCGAAGCCCTCCCGGCCCAGCTTGTAGACCAGCAGCTCCGCGATGTCCGCCTCGTCTTCGACGATCAGGATCCTGGGCTGTGCCATGGCGGTGTCCGGGATGCGGCGGTCGGTCTGATGGGGAGCCACACGGTGGCGGCGGGTCTCCCAATCTGCCAAGGGTACAGCCGCGGCTGTCTGTGAACCAGGCCCCTGTGCCGCGCTGCGCAACCGGCTAGCATCAGGAGGCGATGCTACGGCCGGCAATACTCCTCGGCAGCCTCGCCATCCTGGCGCCGACCCTGGAGCCGCCGGCCGGGGCCGAGGTGGCGTCGCCCCAGACCAACGCCGCCTTTCGCGAAGAGGTCTCGGTGAGCTGGGTGCTGGTGCCGTTCAGCGTTCGCAACAAGCGCGGCTTCGTCGCCGATCTCGAGCCGCGGGAAGTACGGCTGCTCGCCGACGGCGAGCCGGTCGTGGCGGACTCGTTCGAACGCGGCTCCGAGGCGGCTCTCGAGCTGGTCCTGTTGCAGGATCTCTCCGGCAGCATGGCGCTGGACGGCCGGCTGGAGGCCAGCCGGCGGGCGGCCGACTGCTTTCTCGATCAGCTGCGACCGGGCGACCGCTACGCCCTGGCGACCTTCGCCGGCCGTAGCCTGAGCGTCGAGGTGCCGTTCACCGGCGATCTGACCGCCGGTCTCGAAGCGGCGGCCGCATGGCGGCCCTACGGCGTCACCGCGCTGCACGACGCCGTGGCCAGGCTGCCGGAGATTCGCGCCACGGGGCGGGCGGCCGGCGCCGCGGTGCTGATCACCGACGGTGCCGAGAATGCCAGCCAGATGGACCCCGAGCAGGCCCGCGAGTCCGTCCGACGCGCCCGGCTGCCCGTCTACGTGCTCAGCCTGGCGCGGCCGCGGCCGGACTCACCGCCGGACGGCGAGGACTATGCCGCGATCCTGCGCCGGCTGGCCGCCGCCACCGGCGGGGGTTTCTTTTCCATCGAGGCCGCCGGCGACCTCGCGGAAGCCTGCCGATCGGTAGTCGACGAGCTGCGCTCGCGCTATGTGCTGGGCTTCCCCACGGCCGGCGGCGAAAGCCGCTGGCGCCAGCTCGAGGTCGAGGTCAAGCGCCGCGGCGTCGACATCCGTTCCCGCGCCGGCTACCACGGACCGCCGCCGGCAATTGTGGGAGAATCCGTGTCCGAGAGGAGGCGTTGATGAGAGAAATGATCCCAATCCTGATGGCCGCTGCGGCCCTGATCGCCGCCGGCTGCGCCAGCAAGGGCTATGTCCGCGAAGAGGTCGAATCATCGGAGGCCCGCACCGGCGCACAGATCGAGGCCGTCGAGGGCCAGGTCGAGGCCAACCAGACCCGGTTGGCGGAACAGCAGGTCCAGCTCGACAGCCTGTCGCAGACTTCGCGCGAGGCGCTCGAGCGGGCGCTGGCGGCCGGCAAGCTGGCCGAGGGCAAGTTCCTCTACGAGACCGTGTTGAGCGACGATCGCGTGCGGTTCGGCTTCGACAGCTCGGAGCTGACCGACGAGGCGCGGGTGCTGCTCGACGACCTGGCCGCCGACCTGCGGCAGCGCAACAAGAACGTCTACATCGAGATCCAGGGCCACACCGACGCCACCGGCAGCGACGACTACAACCTGAACCTGGGCCGCGAGCGCGCCGAGGCGGTGCAGCGCTACCTCAACCTGCGCCACGCCGTGGCGCTGCACCGCATGTCGGTCGTCTCCTACGGCGAGTCGGCGCCGGTGTCCGACAACGACACGCGCGACGGGCGCTCGGCCAACCGCCGGGTGGTGCTGGTCGTTCTCCAGTAAGCCGCGGAGGCCACCCCCGACATGCTCTCACTCGCGTTCTACAAGGTACTGCACCTGTTCGGCATCATGCTGATGTTCTCCGCCCTGGGGGCGGTGATCGCCGCCGCCGTAGGCGGCGCCGAGAACCCGCGCCTCAAGAAGCTGGGTGGCCTGGCCCACGGTATCGCCCTGGTGATCATCCTGGTGGGCGGTTTCGGCCTGCTCGCGCGCCACGGATTCACCGCCGGCTGGCCGCTCTGGGTGTGGCTCAAGCTGGGGATCTGGGTGGTCTTCGGCGCCGCGACGGTCTTCGTCCGCAAGGCCGGCGAGAAGGCCGGCTGGCTGCTCGTCCTGCTACCGGTTCTCGGCGCGGTCTCCGCCTGGCTGGCGCTCTACCGCGTCGGCGGCTAGCGCCGGGCAGCTCACTCGACAGGGTATGCCCCGGGCTTTGGCCCGGGGATGACGGCGCTTGGTGACGGAACCAAGGACAACTAGTTGTCGTCTTGACAAGTAGTTGTCATATTCACCGCGATCGGAGGACCGCCGCCATGCACGCCTACCGCAAGATCCTGAGACCAGCTGTCTGGGGCTTCTACATCGTCATCGTCCTCGAGTTTCTCTTCATGATCAGCCCCTTCGCCCTCTACTTCTACTCCTCCTACGGCGATGTGCTGAACTTGCTGCACCGCTGGCCCGCGACCTCCTGGCTAACCGGCTTCTATCTGCCCCACGTGTCGATGACAACCAGCCCGCTGCTCGATGCAGTGAAGCCGTGGGGCTTTCGTCTCGCCGGCCTCGGCCTGCTGCTGTTTGTCCTCGGCGTCATCCAGATCTACGGCGCCAAGCTCTTCCTGCGCCGGGAGGTTACAGGCGGGCTCTACCGGATCAGCCGGCACCCCCAGTACGCCGCCCTGGCCCTGCTCGGCTTTGGTGTGCTGCTCATCTGGCCGCGCTTTCTGGTGCTGCTGAGCTTTGTCACGATGCTCTTTCTCTACTTCCTGTTGGCGCGCTGGGAAGAGCAGCTCTGCCTCGAGAAGTACGGCGAGAGCTACCGCGAGTACATGCAGAAAGTGGGTCTGTTCGGCCCGCGCTGGCTGACCTCCTGGATCCCATCGCCTCCCGCGTGGATTGCGCGGCCAACGGCCATCGCCGTCATCTACCTGCTGGCGTCGGTGCTGGCGGTGGGCGCCGGCAGGGCCCTGCGTGACTATTCGCTGTCGCACATCTCCTCGTACTACACGGAGAACGCGGCGATCCTGTCACCGGCGATCCTGGAAGAGGCTGAGCTGCGTCGGGCCTTTGAGCTGGCGCTGACCGATGCCGGCGTACGGGACCGCCTGGCAGGCTCCGACGCCGGCTGGCTGGTTTACGTGGTGCCGACGAGCTGGTATCTGCCAGACCTGCCCATCGACAGCTGGGAGGAGACCCCGACCGAACACCGCGGTGGGCACACGACGCCGCGCGACTTCGATCCCGGTCTCTACAAAGTGTTGTTCACCAAGGCCCGCACCCACGTTCCGAGCAGCCGCGGCCGGGAGATCGTCAAGACCGCCTACGGGCGCGAGCCGGTGCTGCGGGTGCGGCTGGATACCCGCCAGCGTGAGGTGACGGCCATAGAGAGCCCGCCGGCCAATGTCGTATGGGGCGATATCCCGACGCCGCTCTACTGAGATCCCCAGGATGACGACCGAAAAGAGCCGGCGGATGCGGAGTTCAGCAGAGTCTGCTGAGAATGACCGGCTTGTAAAGCAGGAGCCTGAGATGAGAGTCCAGCCCGCGTTCAGAAAGGAGGGGCCCTAGTGCCCATGCGGCGCGCCGACGAAGAGAGGCAGGCGGCGGTCGATGAGCTCACGTTCACGACGGCACTGCTTTACTTCCGCCTGCGCAAGGCGGCCGGGGAGTTGGCCGGCGAGGGCGCACAGTCTTCCGGCCGCCGTAGCATCCTCAAGAGCCTGGCGACCGGCGACGCCCAGACCGTGCCTCAGATGGCGCGGCTGCGCGCACTGTCGCGCCAGCACATCCAGAAGCTCGTCAACGGTCTCCTGGCCGATGGCCTGGTCGAGCTGATCGACAACCCGGCGCACAGGAGATCCCGGCTGGTGGCCATCACCACTGCCGGCCGGCGCGCCGCCGCCGCCACCTCCCGGCGCGAGGCCGAGGTCTTCCCGCAGATATCGCGCGGCATCTCCCTGGCGGATATGCGCACCGCGACGAGGGTGCTTCAGAGCCTCAACGCCGCTTTCGAAGGGGAGCGCTGGCGGCGGCTCGTCGACCGGCGTCAGGAGTAGGTCATGCTGGCCTGGCTAGTTGAGCCGCCAGATGGCCGCGTTCAGCGCTGTGGCGAAGCCGACCCAGCCCAGATACGGCAGCAGCAGTGCGCCGGCGATCGGCCGCAGCCGCCGGAAAGCGGCGATGGTGGCGAGTATCGCCAACCAGAGGGCGATGATCTCGACCAGGGCGGCGCCCGGAGCATGCAGCCCGAAGAAGATCCACGACCACGCGGCGTTGAGAACCAGCTGCCCGCCCCAGGCGAGCCACACCAGCGGCGCCTTCCGAAAGCCCGCCTGCCGCCAGACGAGCCAGGCTGCGACGCCAATGGTCACGTAGAGCACCGTCCAGACCGGCCCGAAGAGCCAGCCAGGCGGCGTCCAAGCCGGCTTGGCCAGCTCGAGGTACCAGGCGCCCGGCGTGAAGCGGGCGCCGATGAGCGCCGGCAGGAAGGCCACCGCGACGAACATGGCCAGAGCGATGAGCTGCGGCGACCGGCGGCTGGTATTCATCGGACGGCACCGCCGGCGACCAGACCGCTGCGCCTGGCTTTCTCCGGCACGGCCGTCGAACTGTCGCGCCACGCCACGAGGGCGTCTAACAGGCGCCTCATCGGTAGCCTGCTTCGATCGGTTGCAGGCGATCGCCGAGCCAGACCAGCGTCGGCATGGCGACGGCCCAGGCAACTGCCAGTGCCGCGTACGCTGCGAGCGATGCAAACTCTATTGCGCCGGCCCGCTCGCCGGCGAAGAACGAAAGGGGTCCGCCGACGAAGCCGAGCAGACCGGCCAGCAGGTAGCGACCCGACAGCCACGCGAGCCCGAAATGCAGCAGGGTGCCGAACTGCATCCAGAGGACAACGATCCACGGCGGCGCCAGACCGGCGATCGGCGTGCCGCCGGGATAGCGAAAGACACCGGCGTTGAGTTGCAGTGAGTCGATCACCAGGCCCAGGATGGCGGCAGCGAGGATCAGCTTGAGCTCGCTCCCTCGGTCGCGCACCAGGATCAGGTGCGCGGCCAACAGGATCAGCGCCAGACCGGCGCCCTCCCACGCCCGACCGGCTCCGGCGCCCAGGACGCAAGCCAGCCAGCCGATCTGGTAGAGCGCCAGATTGACCGGCAGCTGCCACCGAGAGAACATCCCGGTCGAAGACCTCTGCGAGCATGGGCGCGCAACCAACGCACCGACCGCCGCATCATCCCGAGTCGGCTGTCGACCAGGTCGGCGCACATACCAGCCTTCGAGCGACTCGAGTGAGCAGATGCGCGGCGACCTGACATTCGAGCGCCAGACCCGGGTGGACAGCTCGGCGGCGGATCTCTACTCCTGGCACATTCGGCCCGGCGCCTTCGAGCGGCTGGCGCCGCCCTGGCAGAGGGTGGAGATCGTCGGCGGCAGCACCGCCGTCGCAGACGGCAGCCGGCTGGTTCTGCGCATGGGCAAGGGCCCGCTGCGCTTTCGCTGGGTGGCCGAGCACGGCCAGGTGCGGCCGGGGGCCGGCTTCCGGGATGTCCAGGTGCGGGGACCGTTTGCGCTCTGGCAGCACGACCACCTGTTCCAGCCGCTCGCACCCGGCGGTGCCCTGCTGCGCGATCGGATCCTCTACCGGCCCCCGGGCGGTGCCCTGGGCCGGCTGCTGATGGGACCGACCCTGGCCGGCGACCTCGAGCGTACCTTCCGCTACCGGCACGCTACGACCGCCGCCGATCTCGAGATGCACGGCCGTCACGCCGGCCAGCCGCGGCTGCGGGTGGCAATCAGCGGCGCCGGCGGCCTGATCGGCCGGGCCCTGGCGGCGATGCTGTCCACCGGCGGCCACCGGGTTGTCCGCCTGACCCGCTCGGCGGATTCGGACGGCGACTCGATTCCGTGGAATCCGAGCGTCGGCATCCTCGAGCCATCCCGCGCCGAAGGGCTCGACGCCATCATCCATCTGGCGGGCGAGAACGTCGCCGGCGGCCGCTGGTCCGCCGCCCGCCGGCGCCGGATTCGCAACCGCCGCGTGCAAGGCACCCATAATCTGGTGGCCTCGCTGGATCGGCTCGACCAACCGCCGCGCAGCTTCATCTCCGCCTCGGCGATCGGCTACTACGGCGACCGGGGCGACACCCGTCTGGACGAGTCGGCAACCACCGGCTCGGGGTTCCTGGCCGAGGTCTGCTCCGCCTGGGAAGAGGCCGCCCTGGCCGCCGGCGACCTCGGCTGCCGCGTCGCCCTGGCGCGGCTGGGAGTCGTGCTGTCGCCGGCCGGCGGCTTTCTGCGCTCGGTCCTGACGCCGTTCCGCTTCGGTCTCGGCGGCCGTCTGGGCGACGGCCGCCAGAAG
>CALZJC010000107.1 GCA_945787525.1 Thermoanaerobaculia bacterium
AGAGGAGCTCACCGTCCCCCACATGGGTCAAGAACGCACGACCCGGCCGCAAGAGACGTCTTGCAGAGCCTCAGGTAGTCCGCGGGGCATGACGGCTCCGGCCTGACCTACAGCGGCTCGAGGGCCGCGTACCGCGCCAGGATCTTCCGCTTCCCCGCCCGGTGAAAGAACACGGTCAGCTAGAGGTCGTCACCGCTACCCTCCACCTCGAGCACCACCCCGTCTCCCAGTGTCGGGTGCCGCACCCGCCCGCCCCGGCGTAGCCCGCCGCCGGAGCTTTCGGGCTCGAACGACGGCGCCGGGCCGCCACCCCCGCGCCCGCGGCCGCGCCCTCGACCGAAGAAGTCGTGGACGCCGGCGGTGCGCCGGCCGTGGAACAGCTCGGGACTCTCGTGCACCACCAGGCTGTCCTGCGGGATCTCCTGGATGAACGGCGACTCGTCCTGGTCCTGGTAGCGGCCGGCGATCCGGCGGCGGCGGCAGCAGCCGAGGAAGAGCCGCTTCCGGGCGCGGGTCATGCCGACGTAGAGCAGGCGGCGCTCCTCCTCCAGGTCGTCGGGCTCGCCCCGGGAGTTGGCGTGCGGCAGCAGGCCCTCTTCGAGGCCGGCCACCGCCACGGCGTCGAACTCCAGACCCTTGGCGCTGTGCAGGGTCATCAGGGTCAGGCCGCGATCCTTGTGCCACGAGTCGATGTCGCTCACCAGGGCGACGTGGTCGAGGAACTCGGCCAGGGTGTCGCCTTCGGCCCGGTCCGGCCGCTCGGTGAACTCCTGGGCGGCGGTGAGGAACTCGCGCAGGTTCTCGAGCCGCGCCTCGGATTCGGGGTTGTCGTTCTGGTAGAGCTCGGGGTACCTGGTGTCGTCGAGCAGGCGATCGAGCAGCGCCGGCAGGGGCAGATCCTCGGCCGCCTTGCGCAGCTCTTCGATCAGCTTGCGGAAGGCGACCAGGGCCAACCCGCCGCGCCGCGGGTAGCTGCCGTCCTCGACCCGCCCCAGAGCCGCCCAGATCGAGCCCCCCAGCTCATCCGCCTCGGCGAGCAGCAGCGCGCGGGTGGCCTGGCCGATGCCGCGCGGAGGCTGGTTGAGCACCCGCAGGATCGCCAGGTTGTCGCTCGGGTTGCGCAGCAGCCGCAGATAGGCAACCAGATCCTTGATCTCGGCGCGCTCGTAGAACCGCACCCCGCCAACCAGCTCGTAGGGCAGGCCGCGGCGCATCATCTCCTCTTCGAAAGCGCGGGTCTGTGCGTTGGTGCGCACCAGGATGGCGGTCTGGGAGAGCGGCGTGTCGGGCAGGTCCTTCAAGGCGGAGACCAGCCAGCGGGCCTCGTCGCCCTCGTCGCGGCCGCGGTAGAGCTCCGGCGCCTCGCCGCCCTCGAGATCGGTCCACAGCCGCTTGGGCCGCCGCCGCTGGTTGTGCTCGACCAGGGCGGCGGCGGTGTCGAGGATCGCCTGGGTGGAGCGGTAGTTGCGCTCCAGCTTGCGCACCGTGGCGCCCTCGAAGTAGCGCTCGAACTCGAGCACGTTGTCCAGATCGGCGCCGCGCCAGCGGTAGATGCCCTGGTCCTCGTCGCCCACCGCGGTCAGGTTGCCGTCGGCGCCGATCACCTGGTGGACCAGCCGCATCTGGGCATGGTTGGTGTCCTGGAACTCGTCGACCAGCAGGTAGGCGATGCGGTTGCGCAGGCGCTCGCGCACCTCCTCCTCGTCGTCGAGCAGCCGCACGGCGAGCCGCAGCATGTCGTCGAAGTCGACCGCGGAGGATTGCTGCAACAGGGTCTGGTAGCGCCGGTAGACCGGCGCCACCTTGCGCTCGTAGAAGCCGCCGGCGGAGCTCTCGTATTCGGCCGGGCCGATGAGCCGGTTCTTGGCCGCGCTGATCGCCGACAGCACCTGGCGCGGCTGGAAGGAGCTTTCGGCGATGCCCTCCTCCTTCAAGGCCTTCTTGACCGCCGCGATCTGGTCGTCGCGGTCGAAGATGACGAACCCGGACGGCACGCCGATGCGCGAGCCCCAGCGGCGCAGCAGGCCCAGGGCGAAGCGGTGGAAGGTGCCGACGAAGCTGGGCAGCGGGGTGACGCCGAGGAGGCGCTCGATCCGCTCCTGCATCTCGCCGGCGGCCTTGTTGGTGAAGGTGACCGCCACCACGGAGTTGGCCGGCACGCCCATCTCGCGCACCAGCCAGGCCACCCGGTAGGTGATGACCCGCGTCTTGCCCGAGCCGGCGCCGGCGAGGACGAGCTGCGGCCCGGTGCCGTGCTGGACGGCTTCGAGCTGTTGGGGGTTGAGGGCGGTTTCTAGATCGAGGGCGGGGGGCATGTTGGGCTCGGCAGGACCTTGCAGACGGTCGACACGGAGGTCGACCGCTACGGGTGCCGGCAGATTAACGCAGAAGGGGCGGGGCGGAACCCAACGAGAACCGAGCGCGAAGATCCGCGTGGTCGATTCCGTCTGTAGACCACGAGGGCCAGCTCAGCCGACTTGATCGCCGGCAACTGTATGACTTATTCTTACACCATGCGCGAGACCCTCACGATCAGCCTCCCCGGCAAGACCAAGCGGCTCGTCGAGCGCGCCGCCCGCGAGAGCGGGCTGACCACGAGCGAGTACGTCCGTCAGGCGATCTTCCACGAGATCTGGAAAGACGCCACCGTCGACTCACGCCGCCGGGCGGTCCCGGCCGCCAGGGCCCGGGGGATCTTCACCGACGAGGACGTCTTCCGGCTGATCTCTTGAGGGTCGTCTTCGACACCAACGTCGTCGTCGCCGGGCTGGCCGCGCGCGGCCTGTGCCACGAGCTCATCGAGCTGCACCTGCCGGTCCACCAGCCGATACTCTCGCCCGACCTGTGGAAGGAGCTGATCTCCGCCCTGCGAGACAAGCTCGGCCTCGAACCCGACGAGCTTCCCTTTCTCGAGCTCTACCGCCGCCACTCGACCTGGGTCGAGCCCGCCCGGCTGGAGGCCCCGGTCTGCCGCGATCCAGACGACGATCGGGTCCTGGCCGCAGCGATCGCCGGTGAGGCGGAGGCGCTCGTCACGGGGGACGGCGATCTGCTCGTTCTCGGCGCGTTCCAAGGGGTGCGGATCGTCAGCCCGCGAGAGTTTCTGGAGCTGATTTAGGGGCTCGGCAGGCATTGATGTTTTGATGAGTTGGTGCTAGTATGCGGGGGCCATGGCCAGACTGACGATCACCCTCCCAGACCCGGTGCACCAGGCCCTCAAGGAGGCCGCCGCCCGGCGCAAGACCACCATCGGTGCGCTGATCTCCGAGTCGATCGAGCACTACGGCATCAAGACCGAGCTCACGGCTGCCGAGATCGTGGCGCAGGCGCAGGCCGCCGCCGGGCTGACCGAGGAGCAAGCCCTCGAGCTGGCCGTGCGCGAGACCCGGGCAGCTCGCGCCGAGCGCGCCCGATGATCCGGCGCACGGCGGTCATAGACACCAACGTCGTCGTCGCAGCGGTTCTTACCCCACGGCCGGAATCGCCCACCGCCCGGATCCTCAGGGCAATGCTTGCGGCGAAGTTTCCATTCCTCGTGTCCGTGGCACTGCTGGCCGAGTACCGTCAGGTCCTCCTGCGGGAGCCGATCCGGGAGAAGCACAGGCTGAAGGAGGACAGTGTCGACAAGATCCTCACCGAGATAGCGCTCAACGGTATTGTCGTCGAGCCGGCACCAACGAGCTCTGCTTCGCCGGACCCCGGCGATCAGCACCTCTGGGACCTTCTCGCCGCCCGGCCGGAAGCCGTCCTGGTGACCGGTGACGCCGAGCTGGTTCAGAACCCGCCGGAGGAAGTCTCGATCCTCTCCCCGCTCACTCCGCGGTGACGCTCGATCACCGCCACCTACTTCGACGTGCGGCGACCAGGGGGAGACGTCACGTTCTGGGCAAGTGACTACATCGCCCTCGGCAACGATTTCTTTGTCGAGGCAGGCTGCGAGTTCACCGCCGAGAATCGGATCCCCGGCGGCTGTCCCTGAGCCCCCGAGCCATGGCAGGGCCCGCTACTCCACCGTCACGCTCTTGGCCAGGTTGCGCGGCTGGTCGACGTCGGCGCCGCGCCGCACCGCCACGTGGTAGGCGAACAGCTGCAGTGGCACGGTGTTGATCACCGGCTGCAGCAGCTCGTCGACCCGCGGCACCGTCAGCAGGTGGTCGGCGACGTCGCCCAGCGCTTCGCGCGGCCGATCGCTGACGACGATCGACACGCCGCCGCGGGCCTTGACCTCCTGCAGGTTCGACAGCACCTTGTCGAAGACCCGCTCGCCGGTGGCTATGGCCACCACCGGCAGCTCCTCGTCGATCAGGGCGATGGGGCCGTGCTTCATCTCGCCGGCCGGGTAGCCCTCGGCGTGGCTGTAGGAGATCTCTTTCAGCTTGAGCGCGCCCTCGAGAGCGATCGGGTAGTTGATGCCCCGCCCGAGGTAGAGGAAGTCGTCGGCGTGATAGAAGGTCTTGGTCAGCTCCGCGATCGCCGGCTCCTGTCGCAACACCTCGGCGATCGCCAGCGGCAGATGGGCCAGCCCGACCAGATGCTCCGGCTCGAGGGGCAGCCCGCGGCCCTGCCGCAGGTAGAGCGCGAGAAGGTAGAGGGCGATCAGCTGGGTGGTGAACGCCTTGGTCGAGGCGACGCCGATCTCGGGCCCGGCGTGGGTGTAGATCACGCCCTCGCTGATCCGCGTCGCCTGGCTGCCGACGACGTTGCAGATCGCCAGCAGCTTGGCGCCGGCGGCGCGGGCCGCCTCCATGGCCGACAGCGTGTCGGCGGTCTCGCCCGACTGCGAGATGCCTACCGCCAGCACCTCGCTGCCGACGATCGGATCGCGGTAGCGGTACTCCGAACCGTAGTCCACCTCCACCGGGATGCGGGTCAGCTCTTCGATGAGGAACTTGCCGACCAGCCCGGCGTGCAGCGAGGTGCCGCAGGCCAGCAGGTGGAGGCGCTCGATCGCCGCGAAATCGGCCGCCGCGAGATCGAGGTGATCGAAACCGATCAGGCGCTCCTCGAAATCCACCCGGCCGGCGAAGGTGTCCTGAACCGCCTGCGGCTGGTCGTGGATCTCCTTCAGCATGAAGTGCTTGAAACCGCCTTTCTCGGCCTGGATCGGGTCCCAGTCGAGCCGCACCGACGGCCGCTCGATCGCGGCGCCCGCGGCATCCGACAGCTCGACGCCGCCGGCGCGCAGGCGCGCCATGTCGCCGTTCTCCAGAAACACCACGTCGCGGGTGAAGCTCAGCAGCGCCGCCGGGTCCGAGGCCAGGAACTGCTCGCCGTCACCGAGCACGAGGACCAGCGGCGGTCCGTGACGGGCGACGACAATTTCCGGCTGCGGCGACTCGACCGACACCACCGCGAACGCGAACATGCCTTCGAGCCGGGGCAGCGCCCGCGCCACCGCCGCGCGCAGGTCGCCCTCGTGCAGCGAGCTGACCAGGTTGGCCACGACCTCGGTATCGGTGTCGGAGCTGAACTCCCAGCCCTCGTCCATCAGCCGGTGCTTGAGGGTGAGGAAGTTCTCGATGATGCCGTTGTGGATCAGCGCCAGCCGTCGGCGGCCGTCGAGCATCGGGTGGGCGTTGCGTTCGGAGGGCGGCCCGTGCGTCGCCCAGCGAGTGTGCCCCAGGCCGCAGCTACCGGGCAGCTGATGCTCGGCGAGCTTGGTCACCAGGCGGTCCAGCTTGCCCTCGGCCTTGACCGTCACCAGGTCGCCGTTGCGCGGCACGACGACACCGGCCGAGTCGTAGCCGCGGTACTCCATCCGGCGCAGGCCGTCGAGCAGCACCGGTACGGCCTCGCGACGGCCTACGTAACCGACAATCCCACACATGGTTCAGCTCGATTTCTTTCGGCCGCGGCGCCTGCTCCAGTCCGGGACGGTGCGCTGCCGCGAGCGCTCCACCGCCAGGGCCCCGGGAGGAACATCGTTGTTGATCACCGAACCGGCGCCGGTGACTGCTTCGTCGCCCACCTCGACCGGCGCCACCAGCATGGTATCGCTGCCGATAAAGGCGCCCTCGCCGATCACCGTCCGGTGCTTGGCTCTACCGTCGTAGTTGCAGGTCACCACCCCGGCGCCGATGTTGGCGCCGGCGCCGATCTCGGCATCGCCCAGGTAGGCGAGATGGCCCGCCTTGGCCCCCGGGCCCAGACGGGCGTTCTTGACCTCGACGAAGTTGCCCACCCGGGCGCCGGCCTCGAGCCTGGCGCCCGGCCGCAGGCGGGCATAGGGACCGACCCGGCAGCCGTCACCGACGTCGGCGCCGTCGAGCACCGAGTAGGGCGCCACCTCGACGTCGTCCCCCAGACGCGAATCGCGGATCCAGGCGCCCTGGTGCAGCCGGCAGCGGCTGCCCACCGTGGTCAGACCGCCCAGCCAGACGTCGGCATCGAGGACCGTGTCGGCGCCCACCTCGACCTCGGGCTCGATGGTGACGCGAGTCGGCTCGAGCAGCGTCACTCCGGCCTGCTGCAGCTCGGCGCCGCGCCGGTCCACCAGGGCGCGGTGGGCGCGCGCCAGATCCGCCTGGGAGTTGATGCCGAGCGCCTCGTCCGGATCCGCCAGCTCGCAGGCGGCGATGGCGTGCTCGCTCGCGGCGGCGTTCAGCGCATCCGTCAGATACAGCTCGCCCTTCACCGGGTCGGGCTCGAGCGCCGCCAGATAGGTGAAGATCTGCGGCGCCGGCAGCAGGTAGAGGCCGACGTTGATCTGCTGCGAAGCCAGCTCGGCCTGGCTGGCGTTGGCCGCCTCGACGATCCGCCGCAGCCGCCCCTCCGCCATCACGATCCGCCCCAGCGATCCAGGCCGCTCGAGCCGGGCCACCGCCAGCGCACCCCACGATCCGGTCGCCGCGGCGGTGACCCTCTCCAGAGTCGCCGGGCGGATCAACGGCACGTCGCCGGACAGCACCAGAAGTCGCGCCGCTCCGTCGAGCTGGCGCTCGACCTGCGCCAGGGCGTGCCCGGTGCCGAGCTGCTCAGGCTGCTCCACCCAGGTGACCTCCTGATCGGCAAACGCCTCGCGTACCGCCGCGGCGCCGTGGCCCACGACGACCAGCAGCCGCGAGCAGCCGGCGGCGCGGGCGGTCGACAGGACCCGCGCCAGCATCGGCCGACCGGCGACCTCGTGCAGCACCTTGGGCCGCTCGGAGCGCAGGCGTGTACCCTGGCCCGCCGCCAGGACCACCGCCACCAGCGGCGGTTGACGATCGTCAGGCGGACGTCCGGCGGATGGCTCGGCCATGCGGTCTATTCTGAGGCTTTCTGGGGGGCCGTCAATGGGCCGCGGGCACCGCGGCCCGGGGCCACGGGCCGCTAGCTAGTCGGCCACGGCAAAGAGGCCAGCGTACTCCGGGTCCTCTCGCAGCGCCGCGAAGTCGGAGTCGTGAAAGGCCAGCACCCGATTCCTGGGGTTGAGCCGGATCGCCAGCTCGAGGAGCTTGGCCGCCTTGTCCACGTCTCCCGTGAGGGCGTGGATCGAAGCAGCCAGATGGGCGAAGCGCTCGTCCTTGCCCTGGCGCCCGCCGCGGCTGCAGATCTCGAGCGCCGCCGCGAAGTTGCCCTGGTTGCGCAGATAGACCGCCTCGAGATAGGGATCCGTCCTCGACTTGCGCGCCTCCGCCAACCGGCTCCGCGCCGCCGCCAGATAGCGCCGCGCGTGGTTGGCGACGTCGTTCTGGAGGGCGTCGGACTCGGCCTGGGCCAGCAGCTTTTCCGCCTGCGCGTACTTCTTGGCGTAGAGCGCCTTGATGCCCTTCTCCAGCGGTGCGATTCCCGGATCGGGCTCGCTGCGCGGCCGGTGATGGTCGACCGCTTCCAGCTCGAGCTCGTCCAGCTTCGCGCGCACGGCGCCGCCGTCGACCCCAAAGCGCTCCGCCAGCTCACCGACACGCCTTTTGGCGGCGTAGCGCTTCATATAGGTGGTCTCTTCCTTCTTCCAGCGCTTGGCCATACTCAATCCCTCCGGGTCGTGCCCGTTAGCGTCTGCGCAGCTCGATCAGGATCTGCTTGGCCACCGCTTTGAGGGTGGCGAAAACGCCGACGCCCTGAGGCGCCACACCCTCGAAGGTTGGCTCGCGCTTGAAGTTCAGCATCCTGTACATCTCGTCCGGCGGCATGGCGTTGGGCAGATCCCGCTTGTTGAACTGCAAGGCGTAGGCGACGTTCGCCAGGTCGAAGCCATGTTCCTCGAGGTTCAACTCCAGGTTGCGGATCGACTCGATGTTGGCCTCCATGCGCTCGCGTTGGCTATCGGCCACGAAGACGACACCGTCGACCCCCTTCAGGATCAGCTTCCGGCTGGCGTCGTAGAACACCTGGCCGGGCACCGTGTAGAGGTGGAAGCGGGTGGTGAAACCGCGGATGGAGCCCAGATCCAGGGGCAGAAAGTCGAAGAACAGCGTGCGGTCCGCCTCGGTGGCAAGCGAGATCATCTTGCCCTTCCGCTCGGGCGCTGTCTTGTTGTAGATGTACTGCAGGTTGGTCGTCTTACCGCCCAGTCCAGGGCCGTAGTAGACGATCTTGCAGTTGATCTCTTTGGCGGCGTAGTTGATGAATGTCATCTACGGGGCTCATTCGCTGAACAGCGAGTCGATGTCCTCGTCAGTGATCTCGGAGAAGGGGCTCGGCTCGGCGCCAGCCAAGCCGCGCTCGCCTCGGCGCTCCATCGCCTCGAAGATGCGGTCCATCTCGGCGCTCGCCCGTTTTACCCGGAGTCGCACCAGCCCCAGCGACGAGCGCTCGTCGAAGATGACCAGCAGGATCGCCCGGCGGGCCACGATGGAGATGTGGATGTGATCGCGCTGTCCCTCGTGGAAGAGAACCGAGAACTCCCGTTCACCGATCAGCTTGGCCAGCCCGTCGGTGGCCGCGACGTTGCCGGCCGTCAACGAAGCCAGGGACGTGCTGTCGAAGTTCTCGATGTCTCCGGCCGCCGCGATCTGCTGACCGTTCTTATCGATCAGGAAGACAGCCTTGGCGTTCGAGTCCCGCCGCAGACGCCGCAGCGCTTCTTGCAGGCTCTCATAGTCCTCTTCGTAGACCTCCATCAGCTCACCCTTCACAAGCCCCGCGGGGGCGACGGAAAGATATCACAGGCCCAAAGCACTCAAAAGGCACTGATGAGTAAAGAGTTGAAAATCGGTCAAAAAAACGGAGCGCCGCCAACTGAAGGCTCCGGGGCGATCGCTACCGGGGGTCGGAAGGCCCCGGAATCTCGTCGTAGCCGCAGTAGCCGACCAGTCCCCCACGGTGAAGCGAGAGCAACAGGGCGCCGAAGCGCTCCTCGGCGGGCTCGACCCGGTCTCCGAAGCGCTCCCGCAGCACGGCGGCCACCTCGCCCACCGTCCTCCGGCCGTCGAGCAGGGTCCAGGCGAGACTACCGACCTCATCCAGTCGCACCCGCTTGCTCGACATCTTGGAGCTCAGCCAGGCGAACGGTGCCCGCCACGGGCGGCCGGGGGCCGGTATCTCCACGACGACCCGGCCGGCGTCCTCGCTCCAGCTGGCCGTCCTGACGGGCACCAACTCGAGGAGATTGCTACCCGCCGGCGGGCCGGGAGTGCTCATGCCTTCGGGGTCGGGGTCCCCGGATCACCCGCTCGCCGGCGTCACGCCCGGGCTCACGAATCGTCTCCGCGCACGGCCTTCAGCGGGACCATGGCCAGCAGATAGAAGACGCCCGCGAAGCAGATCAGGCCGAGCCACGGATTGGGACTGACGCCCATGGCAGGCCGAGCCACGGATTGGGACTGACGCCCATGGCGTTGCGCGCCGAATCGAGAAACGTGGGTACGTCGTCGGTGCCCGGCAGCGGGGTGCCCAGCAGGTTGTAGCCCAGCACGATGAAGGCGATGATCACGGCGGTCAGGGCGCCTCCGGCGATGAGACCGCTGGAGACCAGCACGCCCGTGTTCTCGGCCTTCTGCGTCTTCTCCTCGTCGGCCCCGTCCTTCGCCAGCCCGCGGTCCATGAAGGCGCGGAAGAGGCCGCCCACGAAGATGCCCGCGGTGGCGGCGAACGGCAGGTACATGCCAACGGCGATCAGCATGGGCGACGGCGCCTTGATCAGGATCAGGCCGACCGCCAGGAACATTCCGGCGATCACCAGCGGCCACGGCATCTCGCCGCTCACGATGCCCCTGGCCATGAGCGACATGAGTCCGGCCTGAGGCGCGGAGAGCTGCTCCGAGCCGATCTTGTAGGTCTGGTCGAGGGCCAGCAGCACCGCCGGAAGCAACAGGGCCGCCGGCACCACACCGATGATCTCGCCGACCTCCATGCGCCAGGGAGTGCCGCCCAGCACGTGCCCGACTTTGAGGTCCTGCATCATGTCGCCGGCGATCCCGCAGGCGCAGCAGACGACGCCGGAGACCGCCAACACACCGGCCACGCCGGCGGCGCCGGTGACCCCCAGCATGAGCATGAGCAGCGCGGCGATGATCAGGGTCGAGAGCGTCAGACCCGAGATCGGGTTGTTCGAGCTGCCGATCAGGCCGACGAGATAGCCGGCCACCGCGGCGAAGAGGAACCCGAGGATCACCATCACGACGGTGAGGACCAGGGAGCCGGGAGTGCTATGGGTGAAGTAGCGATAGAGGAAGAAGAGGGCGATCGAGAAGACGATGATGCCCAGCCCGACCTTCTTCAGGTTGAGGTCGATCTCCAGCCGGTTCTTGCCGGTGTTGTCGTGGCCACTGCTGATCTCGGCGAAGCCCTTGCTTATGCCCGAGGCCAGCTGCTTGCGCAGGGTGTAGAGGGTGTAGAAGGCGGCGACGATCATGGTGCCCACCGCCAGCGGCTTGATCTGCTGCGAGTAGACCTGCGAGGCCAGACCCATCCAGCTCTCGCCGCCGGCCGCGGCCTTGGCGCCGAGCTCGGGCTGCAGAAAGAGGGCCAGGGGGCCGAGGAACAGATGGCCCAGCAGGGCGCCCGCGAAGAGCACCGCGGAGACCCGGTACCCGACGATGAAGCCCACTCCCAGGAGG
>CALZJC010000108.1 GCA_945787525.1 Thermoanaerobaculia bacterium
CTCGACACGGCGCGGCTCTACGTGGGCACCGATCTCGGGGTGTTCGTATCGCTCGACGGGGGCGCCAGCTGGGCGGTGGAGAACACCGGTTTCGCCGCCGTGGTCACCGAGTCGCTGGCGCTGGCCACCAACCCCGGCGGCACACCCTATCTGTTCGCCTTCACCCACGGCCGCGGCGCCTGGCGCGTGCGGCTGCGCGCCGACGGCCAAGTCCGGTGACTAGCCGCTGTCGAGCAGACCGAAGACCTCCTCGACCTGCTCCCAGCCGACCCGCATCAGGAAGGTATTGTTGCGGCCATAAGACTTGGAGCCGAGCAGGAAGAAGCCCGGCTCGGGGTTGACCAGCGTGTCGGCGCCGTGGCTCGCCTGGTCCAGACAGTCCTCGCTCGCCGCGCCCAGCAGTGCCGACGCCAGCTTCATCGGCCCCGAGGTGGCGTAGCACTCGTGGACCTGGAGCTGGCGATAGATGCTGTGGTCCCCGACGTAGCCGGTGAGTGACAGCAGCCAGTCGACGTCCACCGTTTGCTCGCTGCCGTCAGAACGCCGCAGGGTGACGCGGGTCCGCCCGTCGTGGCTGGTGAGCGAGTCCACCACCACGCCGGTCAGGGTCTCGACCGCGGCCGAGGCGCCGCCGGCCAGCTCGGCCGCCCGGGCCAGCAGGCGCGCCCGCTCCGGCAAGGGGTCGGCATCGTCGGGCCGGAAGCCGGGCTCGGCGCCGCGCCGGGCCCACAGTATCCGGGTGCCGGGATGCTCTGCGGCCAGGGCGGCGAGGTCGGCCACCGCCGTCTGGGCGGAGTGCCCCCCGCCGACGACCAGGGTCGTCTTGCCGGCCCAGCTCTCCGCCTCGGCGGTGAAGTCGGGGAGGTGGCGACGGATGACGTCGTCCAGCTGCCGCTCGCCGGGCGCCGCGATGCCGCCGTTGCCGGTGGCGTTGGGGTTGCCGTAGCTACCGGTGCAGTCGAGCACGACATCGGCGGCTGCCGACCGCTCCCTGCCATCGGGACCGGCGACGAGCAGGCGGAAGCGGTGCTCGGCGCGCTTGCCGGTGCCGATCTCGTCGTTCTTGACCAGCCCCTCACGACCGACCTCCAGCACCCGCGTGCCGGTGCGCAGGCGCGCGGCGACCCGTGGCAGGGCGGCCAGGGGCTCGAACAGGCCGGCCACCAGCTCGGCGCCGGTCGGGCACGCGTCGGTGTCGGGCACCTCGATGCCGGCCAGGTGCAGGTGGTGTCGCATGCGCGGCGAGACGTTGAGCGACCAGGGCGTGAACAGCCGCACGTGGCCCCAGCGCCGCATGTCGCCGGCGACGCCCTCACCGGCCTCGTAGAGGGTGAACGGATGGCCGCGGTCGATGGCCGCCAGGGCGGCCTCGAGGCCGGTAGGGCCGGCGCCCAGGATGGCGATGTGGGGGCGGGGGTCGGACATGCGGGGCCTCCTCGGGGCGCTCAGAAACGTGAAGCAGCCCGCTCTTTGGCGGGCAGGATCTCGAGACAGGTGGTCCACCAGCCGGTGAGGATGGTCTCGACGAACTCCTCGGGAAGCTGCTCGGCGCGCATCTCCGCGGCCAGGGCCTGGTGGTCGTAGGCCAGGCTTCTAAGCTGCACCTCTAGGCCGTCGGCGCCGGCTTCGATCAGCGCGTAGCGGACGTCGGTGGCGCCGTCGTTGGGCGGCCGGCCGATGACGCCGACGTTGACGGCGTCGCGGCCCGACGGCAACCGCCGGTGCCAGGGCAGCCCGGTGTGGGTGCAGAGGAAGCCGTCGCAGCGCTGCTCGTCGAACAGCACGTCGAGAAACGGCACCGGCGAGGTCGAAGCGAACAGGAACTCGTTGATCCGTCGCGGCGAGCCGTGCACCAGGAGGAGCTCTTGCCCGCCCACCCGCACCCGGCGCCGCAGCGGCCAGGAACCCAGCCAGCGGCGGGTCTCGGGCGAGCAGCGGTCGGCGGTGTAGCGGTAGGAGAGGTCGGCGAACTCGTTGTCGCGCGGGTCGGTGTAGCCGCAGTTGCAGTCCTCACGGCCGGTGGCCAGCGACTCCTCGTAGTTGCCCTGGACGCCCAGCACACCGCCTTCCTCGAGCAGCGGCCGGACCTTCTCCGGGTTGGGCCCGAAGCCGCCCAGGTCGCCGAGACAGTAGATCGCTTCGGCCCGACAGCCCGCCGCCTCCGCGAGCAGCGCCTCTAGGGCGAAGTGATTGTTGTAGACCCCACCGAACGCCACGATGCGGCCGAACGGCCCCTCGATCGGCGTGGCGTCATCGACCGGCTGGCGGTGTGCCGCGGCGGCGGTGGCGCGGGCGGCCGCGGAGAGCTCCTGGCCGGCGGCGGCGGCGGCGTCGCGAAACTCGCCCAGCGGCACCAGCCGCTCGCCCCAGGTGGCCAGGCCGCGGTGCGCGGTGAGCTTCGTCGACGTCCGCTGTCGCTTGCCGGCGTCGTCGCCGGGCGGCCGATTGCTCATGTCTTACAGCTCACTCCGTACACGTGGCAGGTCCAGCAGGCGGGGTGGTCGAGGGCGAACGGATCGAGCGTGTCGGCCAGCGCCTCGCCCATCTTGCCGCCGGGCTCGTTGACCAGGATGGGACAGACCCAGACCCCCTGGTCGGTGACCATGCGGCAGGTCGAGCACTGCAGGTGGTCCCAGCCATCCACCGGCGCGTCGCCCGAGCGCAGCCTCTGCCAGCTCGCATAGGCGCCGCCGCGCTCGACCTCGGCGCCGATCTGGAAGACCGGCAGGATCTTGAGCCGCGGCTTGGCGATGCCGAGCTCGCGCAGCAGCTGGAAGAAGCGCTCCTTGCCGCGCACGGTGCCGTTGTCGTCGTGCACCTCGGTGACGGTGATCACCGGGTTGAGCCCCGCGTGGACCAGGTTGCGGACGCCCTGGAGGATGCGCTCGAAGGTGCCCTCGCCGCGGATCGGATCATTGGCCGCCGCTTCGTAGCCGTCCATCGACACCCGCAGGTCGAGCGAGTAATCGCTGGCGTCGTCGAGCTCGCGCAGCCGCCGGCAGCGGCCGGGATCGAGGAGCAGCCCGTTGGTCAGCACGTTGGCCGGACCCACTCTCAACGTGGCCTCGAGGATCGCCTCCATCTCCGGATTGAGGAACGGCTCACCGCCGGTGAAGTAGTACTCGCGGACGCCCAGCGCGGCGCCCTCGTCGAGATAGCCGCGGATCTCGTCCAGCCGCAAGAACTCGTGCGTGTGGTTGGTCGGCGAGCAGGAGACGAAGCAGTGGGTGCAGGCCAGGTTGCAGACGGTGCCGCCGACCTGGAACCAGAGGGTATCCAGCGAGCGCAGCTCGACCAGCGGCGCGGCGTCCGAGCTGGCGGGGTCGATCACGACCCGGTCTCGCTGCCGGGCGGGCCCGTTGTCTGCGGTTGAGGCATCCCGTCACCGGCTAGCAGCAGTCGCCGGGCTCGCAGCAGGCCACCACCTCGGAGGTGGCGTGGTACTCCGCGCCCTTGGTCTCCTTGGGGTGGCGCAGCGGGGCGCGCGAGCAGTCGAACGGCCCGGCCTCCTCGAGCGGGATCTCCCGGCGCGGCTCGACGACGTCGAACTGCCCGCCGTAGGGCTCCTGTTGGTAGAGGCGGTAGGTCTTGTCGCAGACCGCGTGCCGGTGGCCGCGCAGCAGCCGATGGCCGTCGTCGTCGACGACCTCCTTGAACGGGCCCTTGTAGACGACCGCCTGGTTGCGCTCGAAGCAGGGACCCTCCTTGCCCTTGAATGCCTCGACGGTGAGCGAGCGGAACTCGATGCCGTCGACGGTACGCCAGGGCTCGGCCTGGCGCTCGAGAACGCGAATGCCGTGGAACCCGGCCTCCTCGAAGGCGGCCAGGAAGCCGGTCTCGGTGAAGGCGCCGGAGATGCAGCCGCTCCACAGCTCGGGGTCTCGCTGCATCTCGAGCGGCACCTCCTCGTCGCTGACGATGTCCGAGATCACCACCCGGCCGCCGCGTCTGAGGACGCGGTAGATCTCGTCGAACATCTGCCGCTTTTCGGCGTTGGCCACCAGATTGAGCACGCAGTTGGAGACCACCACGTCCACCGACCCGTCGGCCACCAGGGGGCGGTCGAGACGCAGCTGGTCGCTCAGGGCGTGCACCTCCATCAGATCCTCGACGCTGTGCACCGGGCGCTCGGTGAGCCGATCCTCCAGCAGGTCGAGGTCGAGGGTGAGGTCCTTGATCCGCCCGCTGCGGAACTCGACGTTGGCGAAGCCCAGCCGCTCGCCGACCACCGGCGCGGCATCGCGCGCCACGGCCAGCATCTCCGGGGTCATGTCGATACCGATGACCCGGCCCTCGGCACCCACAACCTGGGCGGCGATAAAGCAGATCTTGCCGGTGCCGCTGCCCAGGTCCAGCACCGTCTCCCCGGGCTTCAAATGTCGGCTCGGATCGCCACAGCCGTAGTCGCGCTCCAGCACCTCGGCGGGAATCGCCTCGAGGTACTTGGGGTCGTAATCGATCGGGCAGCAGAGGTCGGGCTCGCACTGCTGCGCGCCGTCGCCGTAACGCTGTTTGACGGACTGTTCGAGATTGGCAACGCTCATGGGTTTGTAGACTCCTGGTCTTGTATCAGCAGCGGGTTGGCGACGGGCTTGGCGCCCGCGGCCGGCAGCTCGTCGGTACGGTGTGAGGATCCGGGTGAGGGTGGCTCAGCCGGGTGGGCCGCGTGCCGAGACCAGGGCTACCCGGCCGGCCAGTGGCTGCCCCAGGGTCGCGGGCAGCAGCGGCCGGCGCAGCTGGCGGAGCACCGCCACGAGGGCTCGCAGCCAGGGAGAGGGCGTCGCCGCGCGCCGCGCCAGCCAGCCCTGCAGATCGGCGGCGTGGTCGAGGTCGGCCAGCGGCGCCAGCAGCGTGACCGCGATGCCGCGCTCCTGCGCCGCCGCCATCAGGCTGGCGAGAGTGTCGCCGCGCCGCCAGGAGACCTCGGCGAGCAGAGCGTCGACCGGTCGAGCCGCGGCCAGCAGATAGAAACCGCCATCCGGTGACGGGCCCACCACCAGCCGGTCGGGACGCCGGGCAAGGCGCCCGAGGGCGCCGGCGACGTGGCGCGGCGCGAGCCCCGGCGCGTCCGATCCGACGACCACCAGCGGCCGCTCTGGCGAAGGCTGGCGGTGGGCGATGGCCTGGCGCAGGCGCGCGCCGAAGCCGCGGCCCTCCTGGGCGAACTGCTCGACGTCTTTGGCCAGCGGCAGCCGGCGAGTTGTACAGACCCTCAGCTGGCAGCCGTTGGCGCGACCGGCCGCCAGGGCGCTGTCGAGGCAGTCGCGGTAGAGGGCCAGCTCCCACGAGCCGAGCCGGTCGGGCAGCAACCGGCGCCGTGCGCGCTCGGCGGCGGCATCCAGCGTGAAGACCAGCAGGGTCGCGCGGTGGCGCCCGACGGGCGGCTGACTGGGGCTTTCGGGAAGCATCGGGTTCTAACGCCGTATACGCCGTGGCGGGCGAGACGGATTCGCGGCGGGCGGGCAGTTTACAGGAGGCGCCGGGCCGCAGCGCGCGGCTATACTGGCGTCGAGTTGACGAGCATCGAGCCCAGGGGGGCATGGCCAGCATGAGGATCGCCGCGGTTGGCAAGGCCCTACCTCCGAACTACTACGGACAGGAGGAGCTGCTGGCGGCTTTCCGGCAGCTCTGGACGGGCCGGGTGCGCAACCTGGACCGGCTGGAACGGCTGCATCGCAATGTGCTCGTCGGCGGTCGCCATCTGGCGCTGCCGCTCGAGGAGTACCAGGACCTGGAGACGTGGGGGGACTCGAACGACGCCTGGATCCGGGTGGCACAGGACGTCGGCGAGGCCGCCATCGTCCAGGCTCTCGAGCGGGCCGGCCTGGATCGCCAGGAGGTCGACGCGTTCTTCTTCGTCACCGTCACCGGCGTGGCGACGCCGTCCATCGATGCCCGGCTGATGAACCGCCTGGGGCTGCCGGCGCGGATCAAGCGGGTGCCGATCTTCGGTCTCGGCTGTGTCGCCGGCGCCGCCGGTATCGCCCGGGCCGCCGACTACGTCAAGGCCTACCCCGACCAGGTGGCGTTGCTGTTGTCGGTCGAGCTGTGCTCGCTCACCCTGCAGCGCAAAGATCTGTCGATCCCCAACCTGATCTCTTCGGGGCTGTTCGGCGACGGCGCGGCGGCGGTGGTGGTGGTCGGCAGCGAGCGCCAGGCGAGCGGTCCGCGGATCGTCGCCAGCCGATCCATCTTCTATCCCGACACCGAGCAGGTGATGGGCTGGGAGATCTCCGAGAAGGGCTTCCAGGTGGTGCTCTCGGCGGAGGTGCCTGAGATGGTGAGTGGCCATCTGCGCCAGGACGTCGAGCGCTTTCTGGCCGATCACGGTCACCGCCGCGACGAGATCACCAGCTGGGTCGCCCACCCCGGTGGCCCCCGGGTGCTCGAGGCGATGGCCGAGACCCTGGAGCTCGAGAACGGCGAGCTGGACGTCACCTGGCGCAGCCTCGCCGAGGTCGGCAACCTCTCCTCCACGTCGGTTCTGCTGGTCCTCGAGGAGACCTTGCGCGAACATCGCCCCGCGCCGGGCAGCCTCGGCATGCTGCTGGCCATGGGCCCGGCGTTCTGCTCCGAGCTGGTGCTGCTCGAGTGGTGAGCCGCGGGCTGTACCTGGGCCTGATTCTGCTGGTGGTCTTCCAGCGACTGACCGAGCTGCGCCTGGCCCAGCGCAACGAGCGGTTGGCGCGGGCGGCCGGCGCGGTCGAGGCCGGCGCCGGCCACTACCCGTGGATGGTGACGATCCACACGCTCTTCCTGATCGCCTGCGTGTTGGAGGTCTTTCTTCTCGAACGGCCGTTCGCGCCGCGAGCGGCGGGGGCGATGCTGCTTGTCCTGGCTGTCGCCACGGGCCTGCGCTACTGGACCATCTCCACCCTCGGTGAGCGCTGGACAACCCGGATCCTGGTGCGGCCGGGCGCGCCGCTGGTGACCGGCGGTCCGTTCCGCTGGCTGCGCCATCCGAACTACCTGGCGGTGGTGATCGAGATCGCCGCCCTGCCGCTGGTGCATGGCGCCTGGCTGACGGCGGTGGTCTTCAGCGTCGCCAACGCGGTTCTGCTGAGCGTGCGCATCCGCGCCGAGAACGCGGCGCTCGAGAGCCTCGCCGGCCGATGAGCGGGCCGACTGTCCCGGCATCGCGAGCGCCGGTGGCCGAGCCCGACCTGCTGATCGTCGGCGGCGGTCCGGCGGGCCTCGCCACCGCCATCGCCGCCCGGCAGGGCGGCCTCAGTGCCACGGTGCTGGACCGCTCGCGGCCGCCCATCGACAAGCCCTGCGGCGAGGGCCTCATGCCGGCCGGCGTCGGCAAGCTCGAGGCGCTGGGCGTGCGGCTGCCGGAAGCCGTCGGGCGGGCCTTTCGCGGCATCCGCTACCGCGACGGCGACCTCGTGGCCGAGGCGGAGTTTCCTGGCGCGGCGGGGCTGGGTGTGCGACGCACCGCGCTGCACGCCGCGCTCGTGCGGCGGGCCGAGGAGGTGGAGGTCGATCTGAGCTGGGGCACGGCGGTGCGCGGTCTGGCGTCGGGTGGCGTCGCCACCGACCGAGGCCTCGTCACCGGCCGCTGGCTGGTCGGCGCCGACGGCCTCAACTCGCCGGTGCGGCGTTGGTCCGGGCTGGACGCGCCGCCCGGTCGGCACCGGCGGTTCGGCGTGCGCCGTCACTACAGGCGTGCGCCGTGGACCGACAAGGTGGAGGTCTGGTGGGCCGATGGGGTCGAGGCCTACGTCACGCCGGTGGCGGCTCGAGAGGTCGGTGTGGCGCTGCTGTGGAGCGGCGACAAGTCCAGGTTCGATCTGCTGCTGGCCCGCTTTCCGGCGCTTGCCGAGCGCCTCGCCGGGGCCGAGGTGAGCTCGCGCGACAAGGGCGCCGGCCCGCTGCACCACCGGCCGCGACGCGTCTGGTGTGACCGGTTGCTGCTGGTCGGCGATGCCGCCGGCTATGTCGACGCCATCACCGGCGAGGGCCTCGACCTGGCCTTCCACCAGGCGCTGGCCCTCGTCGAGGCGGTACGCCGGGACGATCCGCGGCACTACGCCCGGTTCTGCCGCCGCCTGGCGCGGCTGCCGTTCGCGCTCATCCACCTGCTGCTCTTCGTCGAGCGTCGTCCGGCCCTGCGCCGCCGCCTGATCCGCACCCTGGCCGACGAGCCGCGGTTGTTCGAGCGTCTGCTCGCCATCCACGCCCGCGACCGGCCGCCGCGCAGCCTCGGGCTGGACGGCGCCTGGCATCTTGCCCGAGGCCTGGTCAGGCCCTAGCCTGGCCTTCTCACGGATCCCTACTGCAATGCCGAAGCTGCCCGCATCTGCTGCGTTCTGCTCGGTCGGCCATCCTCGGCGCAGGCAGCTAGGACATTTCGCTACGAGGCCGATGAGAAGGCTAGGCGGCGCGGAGGATCTCTACCGCCCGCTGGACGTCGTCGGCGCTGTCCAGACCGACGTAGACGACGAACCGGGTGCCGATCACCGCTGCCGACAGACCCTGCAGGGTGAGGCCTGCGTCGGCCAGCTGGCGGAGCAGCTCGGCGACGATGCCCGGCCGGTCCGGACCCTCGATACGCAGGGATTGCAGGCTGCGGGTGACGCTGAAGCCCTCGGCGCTGGCCGCCTCGATCTCTCGATCACCGCGCAACGGCGTGACGAAGACGACCCCGCCACCCGGCTTCTCGGGCGCCCGGCGGGCGATGACGAACTGTAGGTCGGCGCCGGCCTCTTTCAACGCCCCGAGCTTCTCGGCCAGGCCGCCGGGGCGGTCCATCAAGGTGGTCGCCCAGACGTCGACCTTGTCGATCAACAGCTCCATGACACTTGCTCCTTTCCGACTCTCCGATCGGGCCCTCCGCCGCCGGGCCGCGGCGCGCGCGGCCGGCGCGGGCGGTGGAAATCGCGGCCTGCCCCGGGTTGCTAAGGCTGGCCTCCAGGGGCGGCTAATCCATTAACTACAGCGCGGCGCCGAGGGGTGCGCAACCTCCCAACGGGTAGGGGAGCGGATAGCATCGTCTGCAGAATGACCGGCCAGTGCGCGGCCCACCCGGACAGTCCCGCCGTCTACGAATGCGACGGCTGCAAGAAGCTGCTGTGCGAGGAGTGCATCGAGGAGGGCCACCGGCTGCTGTTCTGCTGCCATTGCCGCGAGATGGCGATACCGCTCGCCAGCGGCGCCCCCGCCACGACCATCGAGCTGGCGCGGGAGCGCAAGATCACCGCCGCCTACGGCCTGGGCGACGCGCTGGCCTATCCGTTCCGCGGTCTCGGGCTGTATCTGTACGTCGGCTACGTCTTCCTGATGGCGTTGTTGAACCTGGCCAGCTCGGTGCCGGGGCTGGGCTGTGGGATCCTCTTCGTCCAGCTGCTGATCCTCATGATCCTGCCGGGCTTTCTCTTTGCCATCGTGCGGACTTCGGCCGAGGGCGAGACCGAGCTGCCCGACTGGCCGGACTGGTCGGAGTACGGCGCGCGGTTCGGCGAGTGGTTCGCCTTCCTGCTGGTGATGGTGATGGTGGCGCTGCCCACCTGGCTGTTTCTGTGGCTCGGCGGCTGCGGTGCCGTGGATCTCGTCGCCGGCAGCTGGGGCGTCGGCTGCTGGGTGCTCCTGGGGTTGGGAGTGGTTGTCGGCGTGGTGCTCTGGGTGCCGGGGGTGGGGGCG
>CALZJC010000109.1 GCA_945787525.1 Thermoanaerobaculia bacterium
GGACCGGGGGTGCACTTTGACGGGGCTTGCCAGGCGCGCCGGCTACGATGCCCCTGGGTGGACCCACCCCTCGACGCCTCATGCCGGCCTCCGGTGTTGGTTGCGGGATCGGTGTTGCGGGAGCCACCGGGTGTGCCGGAGTATCGGACGGGACGTTAGTCCACTACCTCGACAAAACCGTTGAACCACGAGTGGGTGGTCGAGTAACCACCTCCGGAGGCCGGCGCCAGAGATGTGGGCAGGTTGCTCCGACGGCCTCTCGACGAGCGCATGGCACACAAACCCGAAGGCCGCTGCCGATCCGGCGCGAGGAGAGCGGAGCCGAGGGCCGCCGTCCCAAAGTAGGAACAGCCCGAGGCGTCCTGAGGAGAACCCGCCCACATCTCCCAGCCGGCCGGCCCCTTTGCGTTAACGCTCACCCCCGGGCCGTCCGGAGCAGGACCTACCGCACACCATGCCGGTCGACCTCTTTGCGTTGACGACCACCCTAGACAAACCAACAGAGCTTGCCGCCCGGTAGAATCCGACGCCATGCTCCGCAGCCTCCTGTTGTTCCTGACCGTCGCGGTGGCGGCGGCTGGGCTGGCGCTGGCCCAGCCTTGGGTGCCCGATCCGTTGGAGCCGGTCTCTTCCGGCGGTCTGGCGGCGGTGGATCGGGCGTTGGCGCGGCTTTCCGTGCATGCGCGCCTGTTGGTGGTGGGGGCCCATCCGGATGACGAGGACAACGCCCTCCTGACCTGGGTGGCACGCGGGCTGGGTGGCGAGGCGGCCTATCTGTCGCTGTCGCGCGGCGAGGGCGGGCAGAACCTGATCGGTAGTGAGCTCGGGGTCGAGCTGGGTGCGGTCCGCACCGGCGAGCTGCTGGCGGCGCGGCGGCTCGAGGGCAGCCGGCAGTACTTCGCTCGGGCCTATGACTTCGGCTACACGCGCTCGCTGGAGGAGACCTTCGACCGCTGGCCGCGGGAGGTGCTGCGCGAAGAGACGATACGTATCGTGCGGCGGTTCAAGCCGCAGGTGATCGTCGCCGTCTTCCCGGCCGACGAGCGCGCCGGCCACGGCCAGCACCAGGCCTCGGCGGTCGTCGCGGCGGACGCCTTCGCGATGGCCGGCGACGAGACCGTGTTTACGGCGTTGCCCGACCCCCTGTGGACGCCCGCGGCGCTCTATCGCCGGGCCTGGCGGCGCGAGGAGGCCACCCATGGGTATTCGCTGGCGGCGCTGGATCCGGTGTCGGGCAGATCACTCGGCCAGCTGGCCGCCGCCAGCCGCAGCTTTCATCGCTCGCAGGACATGGGGCGCCAGCAGCTGGCGGGGCCGGCGCGTGGCGGTCTGGTATGGGTCGCCGGCGGCGCCGGCGAAGCTGGCGGCGGACCGTTCGCCGGGATCGACACCCGGCTGGCGGCGATCGTCGCCACGCTGCCGGCCGGGACAGTCCGGGACGATCTCTCCGAGCTTCTGGCGCGGGTCGAGCGGACCGCCGGGCGAGCGCGCCGGCGGTTGACACCGGCCGCGGTCGAGGCCGCCGTGCCGGCCCTGGCCGAGATCGTGGACCTGCTTCGACAGTGTGAGGAGCTCCTCGAGACCGTTGGCCCGGCGGCGCGGGCGGCGCGGGCGCTGGTCGCCTAGATGCGTTCGGTGGCCGGCTACGGTCTGGCGGCGGCGGCCGGCGTCGTGGTCGTGGCGAGCGCCGACCGCGAGGCCGGGCCCGCCGGCTGCTCGCTCGAGGTCGAAGGCTCGGTCTGGCCGGCCGGCGAGACCGAGGTCGTGGTGCGGGAGATCGAGGTGTTGGCTGAGCTCGGCTGGAAGGTCACTGCCATCGAGGAGGCCGCGGCGGGCGAGGGGATCGAGCGCCGGCGCTTCGGCGTCGGCGTGCCGGCCTGGGCCGGGCCGACCATGCCCTACTACCTGCGCAAGGCGCAGCGCCACGAGGCCTATTTCGGCGATCCGGCCGAGAGGCTGCCGGCTCGCAAGTGGGCTCGGGGCGCGACGCCGCACCAGCTGTCGCAGTTTCTCCGCGGCGACCTCTACGATCCAACCGCGGAGGTGCCCGAGGAGGTACTCGGCGAGCCGCTCGGCCCGCCGCCCGTGCGGCTTCGTTTCGGGCTCGAGATCGCCGGCCGGCGGCTCACCCTCGAGCGCGAGGCGGTCTACCGCTTTGCCGACCAGGCGTTTGGCGAGCGCCGCCTGCCGCTGCGCGTGGTCGCCCCGGTGGAGGTGGCGCTCGAGCCGGATACGGCGTTGTTGCCGGGCATGAGCGTGGACACCGAGCTGAGAGTGACCGTGCGGTCCAATCTGGCCGAGCCGCTGGAGGGCGTTGTGCGGCTGTCGCTCGCCGTCCCCGGCGAGATGCCGGAGGCGGCGTTTCGGCTTGCCGGCCAGGGAGACACCGAGAGCGTGCGGTTCGCCGTCAGCCCGCCGGCCTATGCCGGCCGTTACCTGGCGAGCGCCGTCGCCGAGGTGGCCGCGGGATCGACGTTGTCGAGGACCTTGCGAGTGGTGTCGTATCCGCACATCCGGCCGCTGACGGTGCCGGTGAGGGCGATCACCGAGATGAGTCGGTTCGAGCTGGCTCTGCCACGGCTGGACCGGGTCGGCTACGTGCGCGGCGCGTCCGACCGGGTGCCGGAGATCCTCGCTGCGATCGGCCTACCGATCGAGCTGCTCGACGCCGCCGACCTGGAGAGCGGCGCCCTGGAGGGCTTCGACGCCATCGTCGTCGGCAGTCGCGCCTACGAGATCGATGCGGCCCTCGGCCGGGCCAACGGGCGATTGCTGGAGTATGCCCGCGGCGGCGGTCTGCTGCTGGTCCAGTACCAGCAGTACCAGTTCGTGCGTGGCGGCTTCGCGCCCTGGCCCCTGGAGATTCTGCGACCGCACGGCCGGGTGACGGACGAGACCGCGGCGGTGGAGACGCTGGCACCAGACCACCCGGTCTTGCAGTATCCCAACCGGCTCGGCGCCGCCGACTGGCAGGGATGGGTGCAGGAGCGCGGTCTCTACTTCGCCGGCCAGTGGGACGAGCGCTACCAGCCGCTGCTGGCGATCGCCGACCCCGGCCGTGAGGCGGAGCGCGGCGCCCTGCTGGTGGCTCCGGTGGGCGTGGGCACCTACGTCTACACCGGCCTGTCGTTCTTTCGCCAGCTGCCGGCCGGCGTGGCGGGCGCGGTGCGGCTTTTCGTCAATCTGCTGGCACTGGGGGAGCGATGAGGCGCAGATCGTGGCAGTGGTTCTCGTTGTTCGTGGTGCTGGCTGTCGCCGGCTGTGGCGATGGCCGGACGCCGCTGGTTCTCTACTCGCCGCACGGCCGTGACCTGCTCGAGTTGGTGGAGGAGCGCTACGAGGAGCTCAACCCGCACGTCGACGTGCGCTGGCTGGACATGGGCTCGCAGGAGGTCTTCGACCGGATCCGCTCGGAGGCCGCCAACCCACAGGCCGACGTCTGGTTCGGCGGGCCCGACACGATCCTGTCGCGTGGCGCCGGGCTGGATCTGCTGGCGCCCTACCGGCCGGCCTGGGCGGATGCGGTGCCGGAGGCCAGCCGCCACCCCGGCGAGCTCTACTTCGGGCTCTACGAAGCGGTGCCGATCCTGATCTACAACTCCGACGCGGTGCCGGCGGCCGAGGCGCCCGGCGACTGGGAGGAGCTGCTCGAGCCGCGCTGGGAGGACAAGATCATCATCCGCGATCCGCTGGCCAGCGGCACCATGCGCATCGCCTTCGGCATGGTGCTGGCGAAGTCGATGGCCGAGACGGGCGATACCGAGCAGGGCTTCGACTGGCTGCGCCGGTTGGACCGCCAGACCAAGGAGTACGCCGTCAATCCGGCTCTCCTGTTCGAGAAGCTGACCCGCCAGGAGGGCCTGGTGTCGATCTGGGAGCTGACCGACCTGCTCTTCCTGCAGCAGCGCGGCACACCGCTGGCCTACACCTTTCCGTCGAGCGGCACGCCGGTGATCGACGATGCCATCGGTCTGGTGGCGGGAGCGCCGCACTCCGAGGAGGCCAGGAGATTCATCGACTGGGTGGGCAGCCGGGAGGCGCTGCGCCTCACCGCCGAGCGCGCCTTCCGGCTGCCGGCGCGCACCGACATGCCGCCCGACGAGCTGCCGCAGTGGGCCCGCGAGGCGCTGGCGCGGATCGTCCGGGTGGAGATGGACTGGCAGCTGCTGGCCGAGCGCGGGGCCGAATGGATGGCTCGCTGGGACCGCGAAGTACGCGGTCGGGGTTGAGCCCGCCCGGTTGAACCCATCCGGCGCCCTGCCGTACCAGTGAGCGAACCATGCCCTCCTTTCTAGAGATCGACCGCCTGAGCAAGAGCTTTGGCGAGCACCGGGTGCTCGACCGGGTCTCGCTGGAGGTGGCCGCCGGTGAGGTGCTGGTCCTGCTGGGCCCGAGCGGTAGCGGCAAGACGACGCTGCTGCGTCTGCTGGCGGGTTTCGAGTCGGCCGACGAGGGCGCGCTGAGGGTCGCGGGCGATGAGATCTCGGGCCTGCCGCCCAGCCGGCGTGGATTTGGCATGGTGTTCCAGCACTATGCGCTCTTCCCGCACCTGAGCGTCGGCGAGAACGTCGCTTTCGGGCTCGAGTCGCGCGGCGGTGGCGAGGCCAGGGCGTCCCGGATCGCCGAAGTTCTGGCGATGGTCGACCTCGAGGGCTTCGAGCGCCGGCGGGTGCACGAGCTGTCCGGTGGCCAGCAGCAGCGCGTCGCCCTGGCCCGGGCGCTGGCGCCGGGGCCGAAGCTTCTGCTGCTGGACGAGCCGCTGTCCAACCTGGATCCCTCGCTGCGCGAGCGCACCCGGAGCGAGCTGCGCCGGGCCCTCGCCCGGGTGTCGATGACCGCGGTCTGGGTGACCCACGAACAGGACGAGGCGTTCGCCGTCGGCGATCGGGTGGCGCTGCTCAACGGCGGCCGGCTGGAACAGCTGGGACCGCCCGAGGAGCTCTATCTGGAGCCGTGCACGCGGTTTGTCGCCGGCTTTCTCGGCCGCGCCAGCTCGCTGGTGGGTGTGCTGAACGAGAACGGTGAGTTCGAGATCGGCGATGCCCGGTTCGCCGGCCACGGCGCCAGGTGGCCGGCGAGCGCGGCCGAGCAGCTGGCGCCCGGGACACGGGTCGAGGCCGTCTTTCGGCCGGAGGGGCTGCAGCTCGCCGATCCTGATGAAGAGGAGAACGTGCTCACCGGCAAGGTGACCTCCCGCCGTTATGCCGGCGAGGCCACCTTCTACGAGGTCGAGATGGGAGTTGGCGGCCGGCTGTTGGTAGCGGCGGGCTCCACCGCGGCGAAGACGGGTGATCGGGTGGCGGTGGCGCCACGCCACGGCGGACCGCTGCCGCGGCTGTTCTCGGAGGCGGCGGAGTGAGCTCACGCTACCGGCGGCCGCTGGCCTGGGCGGTGGCGCTGGGCCTCACCTGGCTGGTGGGCTACCCGCTGCTGCTGACGCTGCTCGAGGCGCTGGGCGCCCCGCTGGATCTGACCGTCGACAACTTCGCTGCCTTCGCCGAGCGCGGCGACGAGTGGCAGGCGCTGTGGCGCAGCCTGTGGATCTCGGCCGCCTCGGTGGCCCTGGCGGCGCTGGTCGGCGTGCCGCTGGCTTTCGTCTTCGCCCGTCTGGAGTTCCCCGGGCGCCGGTTGCTCGGCGGCCTGATCGCCCTGCCGGTGGCCTTGCCGCCGCTGGTCGGGGTCATCGCCTTTCTCTTCCTCTTCGGCGAGAGCGGCTTTCTGTCGCGCGGGGTGCAGGCGGCGCTCGGGCTCGAGACGCCGCCATGGCGGTTGCAGGGGGCGGGGGCCATCCTGCTGGTGCACGCCTACTCGATGTACGTCTACTTCTATCTCTTCGTGCGCGCCGGACTGGCGCGGCTCGATGGGGCGATGGAGGAGGCAGCGGCGATCCTCGGCGCCGGCCGGGCGCGCACGCTGTTCCGGGTCACCCTGCCGCTGCTGCTGCCGGCGCTGGTGGGCGCGGCGCTGCTGACCTTCATGACCTCGCTGGCGTCGTTCTCGGCGCCGTACATCTTCGGCGGCGGCTTCCGCGTCATGACCACCCAGATCGTCGCCTCCAAGCTCAACGGCGAGATCGCCATGGCCCAGGTGGAGACGGTGACCCTGGCGCTGCTCGCCTTCGCCGGGCTCTGGGCGATGCGGCGGGTGGATCCCGGGCGGCGGGTGGTGGTTGGCGGCGTGCGCGGCGCGGCGCCGCGGCGCCGGGTCCTGAAGCGCCCGGGTGCCCGCTTGGCCGCTGCCGGTCTGGGCTGGGGCCTGACCTTCGTCATGCTGCTGCCGCACCTCACGCTGCTGCTGATCTCGTCCGTTCCGCCGGACACCTGGACAGTCGAGACCTTGCCGCCGGTTCTCGACGGCGGCAACTACGCGGTGCTGGCGGCCAGTCCGGAACGGTTGCGGCCGGTGCTCAACTCCTTGTGGATGGCGGCGGTGGCGACCGCCGGCGCCGTGGCGCTGGGCCTGATGGCGGCGGATCTGTCGGTCAAGCTGCGCGGTCGGCTGGGAACCGCTCTCGAGACCCTGCTGGCGGTGCCGTGGGCGGTGCCCGGCACGGTGTTCGCCATCGCCCTGGCCACCGCGTTCAGCGTTCGGGCGCCGCTGGCCGGGCGGTTCGTGCTGGTGGGCACGGCCTGGATCCTGCCGCTGGCCTATCTGGTGCGCTCGCTGCCGCTGACCGGCCGCAGTGCCCTGGCCGGGCTGCGTCAGCTCGACCCGGCGATGGCCGAGGCGGCCGCCTCGCTGGGCGCCGGCGGCTGGCGCACGCTCTGGCAGGTGCGGCTGCCGCTGCTCCGGCCGGCGCTCCTGGCCGGTGCCGGTCTGGCGTTCATCACGGCGTTGGGCGACTTCGTCACTTCGATCGTGCTCTACACCTACGACACCCGGCCGATCTCCATCGAGATTCTCTCCAGCTTGCGCCTCCAGGACACCGGCGTGGCGGCGGTCTATGGCGTCCTGTTGATGGTCCTGAGCGCCGCCGCCTTTCTCCCCCGCAGCGGCGAGGAGGCGATCTGATGAAGGCGCGCGACTTCGTCAGCCGCCTCTGGGTGCTCATGCTCACGGTCTTCGTGGACATGATCGGCTTTCTCATCGTCCTGCCGCTGCTGCCGTTCTACGCCGAGAAGCTGGGCGCCGATCCGACTCGGGTGGGGGCGCTGGTCGCCGCCTTTGCGGTCGGGCAGCTGGCGGCGGCGCCGCTCTGGGGGCGGCTCTCCGACCGCTACGGCAGGCGGCCGATGATCCTGGCCGGGCTGCTGATCGCCGCAGTCGCCTATGTCGTCTTCGAGTCGGCCACGGCGGTCTGGCTCCTGTTTCTATCGCGCTTCGTACAGGGCGCCGGCGCCGGCACGGTGGGCGTGGTTCAGGCCTATCTCAGTGACTCCGTGCCGCGCCGCGACCGCGCCAAGGCGCTGGGTTGGTTGACCGTCGCGACCAGTGCCGGAACCATGATCGGCCCGGTCGTCGCCATGGTGGCGCTGGCGACCGGCTGGCTGGAGCCGGGCTACCTGGCGGCCGGCCTGTGCGTGCTCAACTTCCTGTTCGGTCTGATCTGGCTCCCCGAGCCGCTGACGGCGCGACGCGGCGAGACGGCCTCGAGAACGCCTCGTGGGGCGACCCGTTCCGCGATCCTCGAGATCATCCGCCATCCGGCCGGGTCGATCGGCGCTCTGGTCCTGGTCTACTCGCTGGGCATGATGGCGTTCATGGCGCTCAACGGCGTCATCGCCCTCTACCTGGAACGCGTGTTCGGGGCCACCGCCAGGAACATGGGCTGGTTCTACGTCTGGGTCGCCGCGGTTTCTCTGGTCATGCGAGCCGTGGTCCTGGGACCGGTCGTCAAACGGCGTGGCGAGGCCGGGACGCTACGTATCGGACTGCTGTCGATCGCCACCGGCCTGGTGGCCCTGACGTTGGCCGGCAGCCTCTGGCAGCTTGCCCTGGCCGCCATGTTCGTGCCCATCGGCACCGCGCTGCTGTTCCCCGCCACGACGTCGATGGTGTCGCACCGGGCGGCGGAGGGACAGACCGGCCTGATGCTCGGTGTGCAGCAGTCGTTTGGCGGTGTGGCGCGCATGCTCGGGCCGCTGTGGGCTGGGGCAGCGTTCCAGTACTACGGCATCCGCAGCCCGTTCTACATCGCCGCCGGCCTGGTGCTGGCGGTCTGGCTGTTCTCCCAGGTAGTGCGCGACGACGAGCCACCCGAGGAACTCGGCGCCGAGGTCGAGATCGCGGTGCCCGCCGAGCCCGCCTAGCCTGCCCTTCGCGCGGCGGGCCGGGCGGCTCACCCCGCCAGTGGCCAGACCACCGGCAGCAGCAGCACCGCGATGAGGAAGACGATCGCGAGCAGCGGTAGCCCTACCCGCGCATAGTCGGTGAACCGGTACCCCCCAACCCCCATCACCAACAGGTTCACCGGGTGCCCCACCGGGCTCAAGAAGGCGCAGGAGGCGCCGATGGCGACGGTCATCAGCAGGGCGTGAGGCGACAGCCCCAGGTTGGCCGCGGTGCTCAGGCCGATCGGCGCCATCAGCACCGCCACCGCCGCGGTGGGCATCACCTGCGCCGACAGGGCGGTGATCAGGAAGAGACCGGCGACGACCACTGGGGCCCCGAAGCCGGCCAGCGAGCCCAGCGCGTTGGAAGCGATCAGCTCGGCGGCGCCGCTCTCCTGCATCGCCCGGCCGAGGCTCAGCATGCCGGCGATCAGCAGCACGGCTCGCCAGGAGATGTAGCGGTAGGCCTCGTGCATGGAGATACAGCGGGTGAGCACCATGGCCAGGGCGCCGGCCGGGGCAGCGATGTAGATCGGCAGCGTGCCGGTGATCACCAGGGTCAGCACCGTGGCCATCACGGCCGCCGCGATCGGCGCCATCTGACGGCGGAACGGCGTGGCGTCGGCCCGGGTCAGGCAGATGAACTCCGGGTCGGCGGCCAGGCCCTCGATACGCTCGCGCGGTCCGTGCACCAGAAAGGCGTCGCCCAGCCCGATGGCGCGGTTTGCCAGACCGGTTCGGAAAGCGCGGTCGCCGTGCCAGATGGCCAGCACGTTGAGGCCGTAGCGCTGGCGGAAGAGCAGGTCCCGCAGTGTCGAGCCGGTGTATCGCGAGCGGGGCTCGAGCATGAAGTCGGCGAAGCCGTGCTCCTCGGTGGAGAGCGAATCGATGGTCGAGGTGGGCGGCCGCAGCTCGAGCTCCTGGAACGCCTCGAGCAGGGCGAAGTCGTCGGTTCTGCCCTCTACCAGCAGGCGGTCGCCGGCGTGCAGCGGATCGCTCGAGCCGGGCAGCCAGATGCGCTCACCGCCGCGGTGGATGGCCAGCACGTTGATGCCGAACGCCTCGCCGAGATGGGTCTCGGCCAGGGCGAGGCCGTCGAGGTCGGACCCCGCCGGCACGTCGACCTCTTTGAGACGGCGGTGCAGGCGGTAGCGGCTCTCGACCTCGTCGGTCTCCAGCAGACGCAACTTGCTGGCCAGGTCCGGGGCGTCGCCCAGGCGAGTCAGATCGTCCTCGGAGCCGGCCACCAGCAGCCGGTCGCCCGCCTCGAGAACCAGCTCGGAGAGATGTGTCAGCCGCACCTGGTGGCCGTGCTCGATCCCCAGCACGGTCAATCCGAAGCGCGCGCGCAGG
>CALZJC010000110.1 GCA_945787525.1 Thermoanaerobaculia bacterium
CCGGTACTGAGCCTGGCGCTGGTCCTGGGGGTCGCCGCCACCGGCGTGACCAACTACCTGCGGCAGGTGCCCAACACTCTGGCGGACCAGCGGCTGCTGGTATCGACGATCCACCGTATGTTCCCCGAGCCGGTTCCCTACATCGACCGGTGCTCGATGATTGCCAGCTTCCCCAAGGTCGGCTTCTTCATGAGCACCTGGGGAATGGAGAGCTATGCCCGCGGCCGGCGCGCCCTGCTGGCGGAGGCGGTGCGGACCCACGCACCTCCCTTCCTGTTGGCCAATACCCTGCCCCTCAACCCGCTGCTGCCGGATTACGAAGCGGCGCGGCTCGGCTACCGGCTGTTTGCCGAAGACCGGCGGACGTTGCAGGAGCATTACATCCATCATTGGGGACTCATCTTCGTGGCGGGCAAACACCTGGAGATCGCCAGCGGCGAGACCGAGATAGCGATCCTGATCCCCGGCATCTACACGCTCGAAGGAGAGCTGCGGGTCCGAATCGACGGCCGTCTGGTTGAGCCCGGTGAGGTCATCGAGCTGGGGACCGGGACCCACCTCGTCAGCACCGAGACCGCCGGCCTCTTCACCCTGCGCTGGGGAGACCACCTGTACCTACCCGCGGACCCGCCGCCAAGAGAGCCGATCTTCATCGGCCTCTAGTCCGGCCGCCGGGGTCCGGCGATCGGCAGTTAGAATCCCCCGACGTGACCCTCCCGGCAAAAATCGGCAAATACGAGATCCTCGAGCAGATCGGAGCCGGCGGCTTCGGCGCCGTCTACAAGGCGCGCGATCCGATCATCAAACGCCTGGTGGCGGTCAAGCTCTGTACCGCCGACGACGAGCAGCTGCGCAAGCGCTTCTTCCGCGAGGCCGAGATCTCGGGCAATCTGCACGATCCGAGCATCGTCACCGTCTTCGACTCCGGCGTCGAAGAGGGCGCCCCTTATCTGATCCAGGAGTACCTGGGCGGCGAGGACCTCGACCGGGTGATCCGGCGCGGCGACGACATCCCGAAGCACGAGCGGCTGGAGTGCCTGATGCAGGTGGCCAAGGGGCTGCGCTACGCCCATCGCAAGGGGGTTCTCCACCGCGACGTGAAACCCGGCAACGTGCGTCTTCTGCCGGGCGGCAAGGCCAAGCTGATGGACTTCGGCATCGCGACGCTGAAAAGCGCTCACACCCGGCTGACCCGCATCGGCACGCTGGTGGGCACCGTCGGCTATCTGGCCCCCGAGCAGCTGCGGGGCGCCCAGGCCGACGAACGGGTCGATATCTTCTCGTTCGGAGTCCTGGCCTACGAGCTGTTGAGTTATGAGCGGCCGTTCAAGGGCGAGGGCTGGGAAGAGGTCTGCCGCAACATCATCGAAACCGATCCGGAGCCGCTCGACGGTCTGGTCAGCGGCTATCCCGACGCGCTGATACGGCTTGTCGAGCGCTGCCTCGAAAAGGACCCGAAAGACCGCTACGCATCGTTCGACGAGATCCTGCCGGCGCTCAACCCGGTCCTGGTGGACCTCAGGCCCGAGCGCCGCCGGAGCGCGGTTGCGAAGCGCCGCCGCAGCTCACGACTCGTCTGGTGGCTGGGAGCCGGGCTGGGCGCCCTGCTGCTGGCGCTGGCGGTGCTGCGATTCGCCTGCGCCGGCGGTCCTGCCTGAAGTCGCCGGGCTATACTGCATGGGGCGGCCAGCTGAGCCGCCGCAACCGGGCGAGCCGCGTGCCGTCCACGGCCGAGCACCGGAGCATCCGCATGAGCCTGCCGCTTCAGGACGTCCTCAAGGGCAAATACGAGATCCTCGAGAAGATCGGCGAGGGCGGCATCGGCACCGTCTACAAGGTGCGCCATCGCCTGCTCGAGGAGATCCGGGTGATCAAGGTGCTGCGCCCGGAGGCCGCCTCCAAGGAGGACCTGCGCGAGCGGTTCCTGCACGAGGCACGCATGGCGATCCGCCTCAAGCATCCCAACATCGCCCAGCTGCACGATTTCTCCATCGCCGAGGACGGCCGCGCCTACATCGTCATGGAGTTCATCGACGGCGTGTCGCTCGACACCCTGCTCGAGGCTTCGGGGCCGCCGAGCGTCGACCTGGCCCTGGAGATCTCGCGCCAGGGCCTGCTGGCCCTGCACTACCTGCACGAGAACGACTTCGTGCATCGCGACGTGTCGCCCGACAACCTGATGCTGGCCAGCAGCTTCGACGGCCGGCCGCTGGTCAAGCTGATCGATCTCGGGATCGCCCGCCACCTCGGCGCCGAGGTCCGCCTGACGGCGACCGGCGTCTTCCTGGGCAAGGCGCGCTACTGCTCGCCCGAGCAGTTTTCGGCCGGCGGCGACAACCCGACCGAAGTCGACCGCCGCGGCGACATCTACTCCTTCGGCGTGATGCTCTACGAGCTCCTGACCGGCGTCTACCCGTTTCAGGGAGACAACTTCGCCGAGTTGGCGGGAAGCCACCTTTTTCACCCGCCGAAGGAGTTCTCGGAAACCGACCCCGAGGGCCGGCTGCCCGACGGCCTCCGCAAAGCCGTGCTGCGCGCCCTGGCCAAGAGCCCCGACGACCGATTCGCCACGGCCGCCGAGTTCGCCAAGGAGCTGCTGAGGTACCACGACCCCGACACCCCGTTGCGCGACGAGTTCGATCGCACCGTCGAGATCGCCACCGCGGCGGTGCCCAGGCTCGCCAGCCGCCCGCGGCCCGGCTCGACCCAGGACCGGCTGAACCTGCAATTCGGCATGAAGACGACACCTTCGCCGACCACCCGATCGCCCGGCGCCGACGAACACGGCACCGTCGTAGTGGCGCCACGCCGGCCGCTGGCCGACTGCGTGCAGGAGATCGAGGGACTGGTCGCGCGCGGCCGGCGCAAGCGGGCCCTTCAGGTCCTCGATCGGGCCCTGGCAGACCACGGCCCCGCCGCGCCGCTGCTCGAGCTGCAGGCTGCCATCAACCGCCTGGCGGAGACCGCCGCGGAACGCCGCAAGGTGCCGCTGGCGGCGCTGCTGACCGCCGCCGCCGCGGCGCTGGTCGTCGGTGCCCTGGGGGTCTGGTGGTGGCTCGATCGGGCGCCGGCCGCAGAGCAGATCGACCCGTCCGTCGCCGACGCGCCTCAGCTGGTGGTCTCCGCGGCCCCCCGCTGGGACCCGGCAGCGGTCGGCGCCGAGCCGGCCCCGTTCGCGGCCGCCGTGACCGAGCCGCCGCCGTTCGAGCCGCCGCCCGCACCGGCCGGCCCCTCTCGGCCCGATACGGCAACCGGCCCCCCGGGCGGACCGCCGGCCGAGGGTGGCCCACCGGGCGCCCGGCCGGACGGCGAGCCGCCGTCCGCGGGACAGGAACCGCCTGCGGCGGGAACGCCCGCAGGGCAACCTGGCGACCTCCAACCGCCGCCTCTCCAGCTGACCTCGGAGGTCTTCGAGCTGGGTGTCGGCGTGATCGCCCCGGTCCTGCTGAGCTTGCCGCAGCCGCCGACCCCCACCGGCGGCCGCAAGCTCAAGGAAGAGCTGACGGTGGTGGTCAGGGTGCTGGTGGACGAGAAGGGCGAGGTGGCGACCGCGGTGATCGCCAGCGGGCCGTCGTTCCGCAGGAGGTTTCGCGAAGCCGGCGTCGCGGCCGCCAAGCAGGCCCGCTTCCGCCCGGCGCGGCGTGGCAACACCCTCGGCCGGATGTGGACCGAGGTACGGGTGACCTTCAAGCCCGAGTAGGGCTCAGAGGATCTCCACCTCGACCGGCCCGTTGGCCCGTGCCATGCAGGCCAACCGGCAGCGCCCCGGTTCCAGCTCGCAGAGCTCTTCCAGAGTCTCGCGCTCCTGATCGCCGGGCTCGTCGGCCAGGTTCTCGGCGCCGCTCAGGATCCGGACCGGGTCGCTGCCGCAGATGCCCGAATGGCACTCGGCGTTGATCTCGAAACCGGCCCGCTCGGCCGCTTCGCAGATGGTCTCGCCGGGTGCCGCCAGCACCGCCTTGCCGGCGGGGTTGAAGGAGACCTGGATGCCACTCCCGACCGCCGCCGCCTCGACCTTGTCGGGCGCCACGACCGCGGCGGATGCCTCGCTACCCTCGTCGAGCGCCTCCTCCGGCCACCGGCTGAAGGTCAGCTGCTGCTGGCCGACACGGATCTGGTCGCCGTGCTCGAGCTTCTCGGCGGCGCGCACCCGCAGGTAGGTGCCGTTGACGCTCTTCAAGTCCTTGACCCACAGGCTGCCGTTCTCGACGGCGAAGGCCAGATGGCGGCGCGACAGGGTGCCGTCATCGGCGTCGAGGGTCAGGTCCGGCGCCTGGCGGCCGCAGACGACGACCTTCGCCGTCAGCCGGTGACGCCCTACCTCGGTGCCGGCCGCGTCGTAGTGGGTGATCGCGTGGCCGTCCTCGGTGCGGGCCACGACCAGGAACTGCCGGCCGGCGCGCAGCAGGTCGCCATCGGTCAGCCGGCGCTTGCGAGCAGCCGGCACGCGCAGGAAGACGCCGCTGGCGCCGCCGTCGTCGCGCAAGGCGTAGCCGTCCTCGCTGTGCGAGACGGAGGCGTGGCGCTGGGCCAGGGAGTCGTCGTTGGGAAACGACAGATCGCAGCCGCCGCGTCCGATAGTCGTCACGCCGCCGCTGCGCACGGCGTATTCCGCCTCCTCGACGCCGGTGGGGAGGACGCGGATCAGCCGGGCGCCGTCGGGGCCGGTATCTGCGCTCTCGACACGGCCGGGGTCGAAGCTCTCCGGCGGCGGCCCCGGCCGATCGTCCGGCTGGACGGCGGCACGCACCACCGCCACCGACGGCGCGTCGGGCTCGAACTCCTCGATGGTGAGATCGATCTCCCGCCGGCCGGCCAAACGCTGTTGAATCACCTGCGCCACCAGCACACCGTCGCGCAGGGCGGACTTGATGTTGCCGCGATGCCTGACTTCGCGGAAGCCGGCTGGATCGGCGTCGAAGTCGTCGGTCTCGAAGTAGGCCTGACTCAGCAGATCGCCGACCAGGTAGAGGTTGGGCCGGCGGCTCTCCAGACAGCGGTTGACGGCCATCCGGGTGCGCCCCCTGGGGCCGCCGGCGACCATCTCGACGCCGAACGAGGCCAGCAGCGCCCTGGGCAGGTCTTCGCCGATACAGGCGATCACCTGCTCCTTGGCGAACTCCAGATGGGTCGTCTCGTTGGGGCGGCCCTCCAGGGCGCGGCGGTCGACGCGGATGGCCAGGAACTCACGTTTGTCGTCGCCGGTGACCACCGCCGCGGGCTCGCTGCGCCGGCAGTAGTGGATGTTGCCGTTGCCCACGTAGGCGGTGAAGAAGGCGTCGGCCAGCGCCTTGGATACCCGCGGCATCCTGCTGCCGCGGTACGACCAGTAGACCGCCGTCGGGTCCTCGGCGGCGGCCTTGGCTCCGGAGATGGCGATGACCGCCTCCGCCGCCGAAGTGCCGCCGCCAACGACGCAGGCGGACCGGCCGACAAACGCCTCGGGATCCGCCAGCTTGTAGGCGATGCCGTCGCAGTTTCCGGGGATGTCGAAGCGCCGCGGCACACCGCGCCCCAGGGCGAGCACCACGTGGCGCGCGGTGTAGCCGCGCTCCCGTCCTTTGGCGTGGTCCCAGACGGAAGCGACCCAGGTGCCGTCGGTCTGCGGCTCGAGGCCGGTGACCTCGAGCCCGACTGCGCAGCGTACGCCGTGCCGGGCGTAGAGGCCTTTCCAGCCGGCGCACATCTCGTCCTTGTCGATCGGCGGGAAGCGCAGGCCGTCGACCAGCTCGCCACCCCTGGGAAAGCACTGCCGGTCGCCGCCGCCGAAGTCCGGCAGGATCAGCTTGTCCTTGGAGTAGTCGCGGATCCGCTTCATCAGATCGTCGAAGTCGACCACCAGCGGCTCGAGCCCCAGCTCCTTGGCGCGGAAAGCGGCGGCGGTGCCGGCCGGCCCACCACCGACGACCAGCATGTCGAGAGTCCCGCCGGCGCTCATTCGGGCTCCTCCTCGCCGGCGACGGGCCCGGTCAGGTACAGGCGCGCCTCCAGGCGGCCGAAACGCAGCTCGCTGGCGGGCTCGATCTCCACCTCGCCGGAGATCTCCTCGCCGCCGACGAACGTGTGGTTGCGGCTGCCCTCGTCGCGCAGCCAGACACGGTCTCCTTCGACCCGCAGGACGGCGTGGCGGCGCGACAGCACGCGGTTGGCCACGACCACCCGGGCGCGTCCGGAGCGGCCGAGCAGGTTGTCGCCCTCGTGCAGCTCGAAGCGGCCGCCGGGGCTGCCGAGAATCTCGAGCCCGAACCGTCCGGCCGCGGCTGGCACCGGCGCGGCATGGCCGCCCGCCAGGCTCGGCGGCAAGCCCGCCGGGCTCTCCTCGACCCGGGTGGTGGAACCGGGCTTGCCGGCGGCGGCCGCATCGGCCCTCTTCGCCTGCAGCCCGGCCGGCAGAATCGGCGCCTCGGCATCGATCCGGGTCCGTCTGCCGGTCGTCTCCAGCGCCGCGGTCTCGGGCTCTTCAGGCTTCTCCGGCCCCCGATCCAGCTCGAGGAAGAAAAGCTCGGCGGCGGCGCCGAAGCTCAGCACGTGCAGAGCACCCAGCGGCGCGCGGCCGCTCACCGGCTCGCCGTCGAGACGGGTGCCGTTGAGGCTGCCGAGATCCTCGAGCCAGTAGGCGGCGGACTCCGCGTCGAAGAAGACGCGGGCGTGCTGCTGGGAGACCTCGCGCGAGCTCAGCGGGACGCTGTTGTCCCTGCCGCGACCGATGGTCGCCTCGTCGCCGAACTCCACATCGAGGCCCGCCTCGGGGCCGAAACGGGCAAACAGCCGCGCCCTCACGGCGCCTCCTCGAAGTAGGGCAGCAGCTCCGCCCTGCTCCCCTTGTCGGGATGAAAGAGGTGGCAGGTCACACAGCGATCGGACGCCTGGCGCGGATCGTGGCACTCCTGGCAGCTGCCCACCCGCGGCAGGTTGTGGATACCGCTGTTGTCGAGCTCGGCCGCCGGCTTCTCCTCGCTGCCGAGGTAGTCGCGGACCGGGATGGCGTCGTGGCAGTCGAGGCAGCGGCGCTGGACGATGTGGGCACGATGGTCGAACTCGGCCCGGCGCAGCTCGCGCTGGTCGCGGTCGACGCGCACGATGGTCGCATTGCTCACCTCGTGGCAGCCGCGGCAGGCCTCGGTGAGGTCCGACACCAGCGCGTCGATCGCCGCCGTCTCCTCGTCGCCCAGCCGCGGATCACGCTGCTCGAACGCCAGCATGAAACCGGTCTCGTCGAGCGACTCGAACGGCTCGTCGATGCGCCGCTGGACGATCTTCACCAGGCTCCGGATGCGCTCCAGCTCCTGCTGGATCTCGGGCTCGGGCCGGCCGCGCAGCCCCAGAGCCTGCTCCTCGAGCGTCGCCACCGCCTCGTGGTAGAGCGCCCGGATCTCCCCCGCCGGCGCGTCGGCCGAGGCGCGCAGCAGATCGGCCAGCCCGGCGTCGGGATAGAGCCGCCGGCGCAGCCGCCGCAGGTTCTCGAGCAGCCAGGGATCACGGTGGTGAATCGGCGTCTTGACCACCAGCGAGCCGCGGCGGCGGAACTCGCCCGGGTTGCTGAAATAGACCCAGCGCAGCCCCGGCCCACCGCTCTCGGCGAGGCTCTCGAGGGTCTCCACCCCGACCCCGCCGGCCTCGCCGTCGAGCACCGGCAGCCCCGGGCTGGCCGTGGTTGCGGTCAGGTGGCACGCGTCGCAGTGGCGATCGAAGTCGAGCGGCTCGAAGCCGCGGCCGTCCTGGCGCGCGTTGTGACACAGCAGGCAGGCTCGCTCCGGATCCTCGAGCTGCTGCCGCTTCATCACTTCGCGCACGTGATGCACGTGGGGGAAGCGCAGCGCCTGGTTGTCGGGCTCCTGCTCGGCGGCGAAGTCGAACTCCGGGTGATCGTTGCCAAACGAGTCGAAGTGACAGGCCCGGCAGGCGACGTCGCTGACGTCGGCGATGTCGGTGTCGCGGCCGCGGTGCTCGGGGTGGCAGGCCGCGCACTCGACCTCGTGCTCCTGCGGCACGACACGACGGAAATCGTCCGAGCGGTAGACGTAGTGGCGGGCGAAGGTGTAGATGCCCAGGTCGTCGCCGAACTTCTCGTGACAGGTGGCACAGCGGTCGTCGGTGACCTGGCGCAGGCCGGGATCGTGACAGCGGCCGCAGTCGTCGGTGAAAACGGCGTGGCTCGACGACAGCGTGCCGCCCGAGATCAGGCCCTGGCCGCCGGCGAAGTGATCCCAGGCCAGCACCGCGCCGAGCACCAGCACCGCCAGCAGGCCCAGACCGACGAGCGCTCGCCGCGTCGCCGTCGAGGGATAGGCGCCGGCCACCGGCAACCCGAGGTCGCCGAAGGTGCCTTTGCGCCCGCCTCGCTTCTTCGCCACCGTTTTCCCTAGTAGGCCCAGACCGAGTAGAGATGGGCCGCCAGCAGGGCCACGAGGAGCAGCGAGCCGGGCACATGGAGGTAGAGCCAGAGCCGCAACGTCTGCTGCAGGGTGTAATGGGCGTCGATCTCGAGCTTGGTCCGGTAGAAGCCCTCCAACCGGTCGAGCTGCTCGCGATCCTCGCCTCCGAGCAGGCGGCGCAGATGGCGGAACTCGCGCCCGCGGCGCTCACGGCCGGCGGTGATGTCGACAAAGAAGAGCCAGCGCCGGCGCGGTGCGGCGAACTCCGGCTCGAGGTCTCGGTAGAGCGTCGCGATCGCCTCGTGCGAGCCGGCGGCGAGCCGGGCAGCGCGCCCCCGAATCTCCTCGACCAGATCGGGGATGCGCTCGTAGAGGACCTCGGTGGTCAACCCCGAGGAGAGCATGCGGGGGATCCACCGCTGCAGCATGCGACCGCCGATGCCGCTCAGCACGGTCCACCAGCTGAGCGCCCACAGCCAGCCGGTGATGACGCCCGACGGCAGCCGGAAGCCGCTGTGCATCAGCATCAGCAGCAGGAAGAGCGCGCCGCCCCAGATGTGCAACCCCAGCCAGCCGGCCGCGCCGCCGGCGCGGAAGCGGCTGGCCAGGCGCATCATGCGGCGGCGCGCGCCATAGGTCACCGCCAGAACCAGCAGCGCCGCCGCGGCGCTGCCGTAGGTCAGGCTCCAGACGTTGCCGGCACGGATCTCCGAGAAGTAGGCGTTGGCGACGAAGCCCGCGGCGGCAGCCGCCATGGCGAGCAGGAAGAGCACCGGCATGCCCCAACGGCGCGGCATCGGCCCGCTGACGCCGTTGGCCATCAGCCCCCGCCCCCGAGCAGCCGCTGCATCTCCTCGACCGAGCCGACGCGGTAGGCACAGGCCTGCGGGCAGTTGCTGACGCAGGCCGGCCCGTGGCCGGTCTCGTGGCAGAGGTCACACTTGCTGGCCACCTGGCGAGCCTTGCCGCGCAGACCGATGGGCACCATGTCGGGCGGCCAGGTCTCGCCGCTGTCGTGCATGACTATGGCGTCGTACGGACAGTTGTTGGCGCAGGCCGAGCAGCCGATGCAGATCTGCTCGTCGACCGCCACCACGTCGTCCTCGCCGCTGCGGTGGATCGCTCCGGTCGGGCAGCCCACCAGACACACCGGGTCGCGGCAGTGGTAGCAGCTCTTCGCCACCAGCAGGTTGCCAACCCGGCTGCCCTCGCGCACGAACCTGGCGCGGCCGCCGTGGCCGCCGTGGGTCGCCGCGCAGGCGCGCACGCAGTCGTCGCAGCGGGTGCAGCGGTCGAGGTCGATGGCCAGGATGCTGTTGCCCTGCACCAGGCCGGACTCGAGCGCCACCTGGAGGAAGTCCGCCCGAGCCACGTCGCGACGCGTCGCGCCGGCCTCCTTGATGCGCTCTGCGGCCGAGCGCCAGAGCTGCTCCGCCAGCTTTGGCTGGCTGGCCAGCAGCCGGTCGAAGACGTCGCGCGGCAGCTTGACCAACTCGGCGAACTCCACCGACACCGCCGTCGTGCGCCATCCTTCGATCTCATCGATCAGCAGCTCGGCCTCGCCCAGGGTCATGCCCTTGGAGAGGTAGGAGACGGCGATCTCGCCCTCGCCGAACGTCTGCATCAGCTTGATGAAGCCGGAGCGCACCAGGTAGAGCGCATCCGCCGCCTCGCCCTCGCGCACCAGGACCTCTTCCGGGTCGCAGGAGACCAGCTCGACCGACTCCTTGAGCGCTCCGATGAGCGGCTCGCCGAGGCCGCTGAACAGCGGCGTGCCGCGCAGCTGGGCGGTCAACGAGCGCTCGCGGTAGAGCTCGTCGATGCGCTCCTTGAGCGCCTTCGACTTGCGCTTCATGAGGCGCAGCGCCGGCAGGCGGATCTGCAACAGGCGGCAGGCGCTGACGGTGCGCGCGGTCACCGATTGCGGCCAGCCGCTCATGGCGCCGATCTCGCCGAACAGCTCGCCGGGGCCGAGGCGTACCGCCGCGCCGCGCGGCAGGTCGAAATCCATCGTCGACAGGAAGGTGATCTCGGAGGGCCTGGGCCGCGCGGCGCGGCGCATCAGCACGGTGGCGCCGGTGGCGGCCTCCGGCGGCATCTCGCCGATCATGGTGCGCGACAGATCGAAGATCGGCCGCGCCTCGGTACCGCCGTCGCCCACCCCCTCGAGAAAGACCTCCACCTCGCCCTCGACGACACAGAACGCCAGGTCGATGTAGGCGCCCTGCTCGAACAACACCGAGCCGGGCTTCCAGGAGGCCAGCGAAACGTCGGAGGCGATCTTCTCGAGGAACTTGTCGTCGTAGTCGGCGAAGAGCTCGAACTCGCGCAGCTTCTCTGCCGTCAGCCGCTCGGACAGGTCGACCAGACCGCTCTGCTCGTCGTACGAGCTCCAGCGGTCACGGTACTGCTCCAGCTGGCGCAGCTCGGTCTTGACGCCGGCCGGGGTCGCGGCGCTCACCGGCCTCCTCCCTCCTGCCCCACCAGCCGGTAGAGCAGCTCGAGACGCTGCTGTAGCAGGCCTAGCACCTCGTCCACCGGCGTGCTGTCCGAGACCTCCGGAAACGGCGGCAGCACCAGCGACGCCGCCTCGGCGCCACGAGTCGCCGACCGCACCGGGCGGGGTGGCGGCGGCCGCAACGTCAGCACGGCTGGAGGATCGTCGCGCCGGCGGCCGCCGAGCGACGCGGTCCGCCGGCGCGGGCCAGCGCTGGCGACCGCGGGCTCGACGGCACCGCCGACATCCGCCAGGACCGCCCGCCGCACCTGTGGCACCGGTCCGCGCGACCCGACGGCGGCGCCATAGGCGGCGCGCAGATCGGCCGCCGGCACCGGCCCGGCGTCCCAGTGCCGCACCTTGCCCGTCGCCTCGACCCAGTCCTTGTCGGCCCCCGAGGGATGCCCGGCCGACAGCAGGCGCGGATCGGTGACGTAGTGGCAGCCGACACACGCCGCGGCGCGCAGCGACAGATCGCCCAGGTCCGCCTTGCCGCGCTCGAGCGCGGCCCGGTACCCCGGCCGCTGGCGGCCGAGCTGCTTGTCGGTCTCGTCCTTGTGCGGCTCCAGCCAGTCGGCGGCGGCGCCGTGACAGCTCTCGCAGCTGACGCCGTCGAGCACCTCGCGCGACTCCTTGCCCGAGATCACCGTGCCGTGACAGTCCATGCAGAGGTTGCGCCCGACCGTCATGTCGGACGGACTCAGCCCATAGAGGGTTGCGATCCTGATGTTATCGACCGCGCCGTCGAAGAACGGGTCGGCGCTGCGATAGTGGGCGTCCTCGAACCACCACTCGTTCTGGCGGGTGTGGCAGCCGCTGCAGGCGCCCGGCCCGACGGTGCGGTGACTGGCCGCGGGGCGCAGCCGGCGGCGGATCGGGCCGGCGGCGGCCGCCGGCGCGGCGGCCCGCGTCGGCGAGCCGACGGGCGTCGTGGCGGTGGAACCGGTCCTCGTGCCGCCTCGGGATGGACCGGAGGGCGTGCCGGTGGCGGCGCC
>CALZJC010000111.1 GCA_945787525.1 Thermoanaerobaculia bacterium
GACGCCGAGGATCGGAGCGCCGAAGAGGATGCCGGTCCACGGAAAGTCGGGGTCGGACATGGGTTTCCACATGTCGAAGAACTCGGGGCCCGCGGTGGCGCGGAGCTCGCCCCAGCCGCCGAGCTCGGCGAGCCCGATGACGGCGACCGCCAGCGCTCCGCCGACCAGAACGAACATCTGGATCATGTCGGTGTAGAGCACCGCGCGCAGCCCGCCGAAGACCGTGTAGATGCCGGTGGCCACCACCACCACCAGCGCCCCGGTCCAGAAGTTGATCCCCATCAACGACTCGAAGACGATGCCGCCGGCGGCGATCGTGACCGAGATCTTGGTCAGCACGTAGCCGACGATCGAGATGATCGCCAGGTACCAGCGGGCGCCCGACGAGTAGCGCCGCTCCAGGAACTCCGGCATGGTGAAGACGCCGCTCTTCAAGTAGAACGGCACGAACAGCCAGCCCAGAAGCAGCAGGATCAGCGACGCCAGGATCTCGAACTGGCCCACCGCCACACCGCCGGCGGCGCCCGACCCGGCCAGCCCCACCAGGTGCTCCGAGCCGATGTTGGAGGCGAACAGCGAGGCGCCGATGATGAACCAGCCGACGTTGCGCCCGGCCAGGAAGTAACCGGAGGAGGTGGCCCGGGTCGCCTCGCGCCGGGTCGCCCAGAAGGCGACGCCGAAGACGACGGCGAAGTAGAGGGCGATCAGCACCCAGTCGAGCGTTGCGAGAAGTCCCATGGTCTGCTTCCTTTGTTTAGCCGGCTCGAAACAGCGGCTGCATCGCCGGGTAGTGTTCCCTGAAGCGTCGGTAGATCGGATCATACGCGGCGGCCGAGTTGGGGTCGGTTCGCGTCGTCTTACCGAGCCGGACCGCCGCGGCGCAGGCCGCTTCGACCGAGGGCCAGAAACCGCCACCGACGCCGGCCAGCAGAGCGGCGCCCAGGGCTGCTCCCTCGCTGGTCTCTACCGACACCAGGTCGATGCCCAGCACGTTGGCCAGGATCCGTCGCCAGACCGGGCTGCGCGCCCCGCCGCCGGAGATCCTGACCTGGCCGACCGAGTCGAGACCGACCTTCCGCATCAGGGCGAGGTTGTCCCGCAGGCCGAAGGCGACGCCTTCGAGGACCGCCCGGGTCAGGTGGGGCCGGTCGTGCTTGAGCGTCAGGCCGACGAAGGCGCCGCGGGCGAAAGGATCGGCGTGCGGCGTGCGCTCGCCGGACAGATAGGGCAGAAAGAACAGACCTTCGCTGCCGGGCTCGACCCGTTTCGCCTCACCGAAGAGCGAGTCGTACTCGACCCCTGGCGCCAACGTGTCCCTGTGCCAGCGCAGGCTGCCCCCTGCCGACAGCATGACGCCCATGACGTGCCAGGTATCAGGCAGGGCGTGCGGGAAGGCGTGCAGCCGGCCGGCGGGCTCGCTGAGGGGGCGCTCGCAGGCGGCAAACACCACGCCCGAGGTGCCCAGGGTCAGCGCCACCACGCCTGGCACCACCGCACCGACGCCGACCGCTTGCGCTGCCTGGTCGCCGGCACCGCCGACGACCGGGGTGCCGAGTGTCAGACCGGTGAGCTCCGCCGCACCGGAGCTCAGCCGGCCGGTAATCGCGGTGCCCTCGTGGGTCGGCGGCAGCCACTCGGCCGGAATCTTCAGTGCCTCCAGAAGCTCGCGCGACCAGTCGCGCGTTGCCAGGTCGAGCAACAGCGTGCCGCCGGCGCCGGCCCGGTCGGTGGCGTGCTCCCCGGTCAGCCGGAAGCGTATGTAGTCCTTGGGCAGCAGCACCTGCCGCACCCGGCGGTAGATCTCGGGCTCGTGGTCGCGCACCCAGAGCAGCTTGGGCGCGGTGAAGCCGGGGAAGGCGTCGTTGCCGGTGATCCGCACCAGCTCCTCGAGCCCGAACCGCTCGCGTATCTCGTCGCACTGGGCGGCGGCGCGCTGGTCGTTCCAGAGGATCGCCGGCCGCAGCACCGAACCGCTCTCGTCGAGCAGCACCAACCCGTGCATCTGCCCGGTGAGGCCGATCGCTTCGACGGCCCTGTGATCGACCCCAGTGGAGGCAATCACCTCGGCGATGCTGTCCCGGGTCGCCTTCCACCAAAGCTCGGGGTCCTGCTCCGCCCACAGCGGCCGCGGCGTCGACAGCTCGTAGGAAGCGGAGGCCACGCCCACCACCGCGCCGCGGTCGTCGACCAGCAGCGCCTTGGTCGCCGTCGTCGAGACGTCGACGCCGAGCAGCAGGGAGCGGCCCGGGCTCAAGGGGTGGTCACCGTCAGGGTCACCTTCTCGAGATCGACCGAGTCGCTCCCGACCATCAACTCGAAGCCCCCCGGCTCGACCACCCGCTTCATGGAGCGATCGAAGAAACGCAGCTGCTCGGGACCGACCGGAAAGGTCACGGTGCGCCGCTCACCGGGCGCCAAAGTCACGCGCGCGAAGCCCTTGAGCTCTTTGACCGGCCGGGTGACCGAGCTGTGCAGGTCCCGCACATACAACTGCACCACCTCGTCGCCAGCCCGCTCGCCGGTGTTGACCACGTCCACCGACAGGACGGCGGACTCCGCGGGCCCCATCTCGGTGCGGTCCAACCGCAAGTCCTCGAGCGCGAAGCCGGTGTAGGAGAGTCCGAAGCCGAACGGCCAGAGCGGCTCGACCGAGTCGAACAGATAGCCGCGGCGGGCGGTGGGCTTGTGGTTGTAGAACACCGGCACCTGGCCAACCGAGCGCGGGATGGTCACCGGTAGCTTGCCCCCCGGGTTGACCTCGCCGAACAGGGCACGGGCCACCGCGGTGCCGGTCTCCTGGCCGAGATACCAGCCGTCGAGGATCGCCGGCACGTTCTCCGCGATCCAGTGCACCGCCAGCGGCCGGCCGTGGATCAGCACCACCACCGTCGGCACGCCGGTTTGGACCACCGCCCGCACGAGCTCTTCCTGCTCCCCCAGCAGACTCAGGCTGGTGCGGTCGCCGAGGTGGTTCTCGGCCCAGGCCTCGCGGCTGGTCTGCTCGTTGTCGCCGACGGCGACGATCGCCACGTCGGCGGTGGCGGCCAGCTCGGCGGCCTCGGCGATCAGGCGCAGATTCTCCTCGCGGTCGGCCAGCACTACCGTGTCGCTCCACCAGTTGCGCTCCTTGGTGATCCGCGCTCCCTTGGCGAATGTCACCTCGGCTTCCTCTCCTACCAACTCGCGCACCCCGTCGAGGATGCTGACGGTGCGCTTCGGCACGTCGGTATAGCCGCCGAGGATCGTCTCGTCGGCGTTGGGGCCGATGACGGCGATGCGATTCAGGCCTCCGACGTCCAGCGGCAGCAGGCCATCCGCGTTCTTGAGCAGCACCATCGCCTTCTCGGCGGTGGCCAGCGCCAGCGCCCGGGCCTCCTCGTTGCCGGTGATCGCCTCGGCGTAGTCGGCGTCGGCGTACGGATTCTCGAAGAGACCGGCGAGAAACCGGAGGCGCAGCCCACGGGCCAGCGCCCGGTCCAGCATCTCCTCGGGCACCGCTCCCGAGCGCACCAGCTCGATCAGCTCGGGGTAGGCCTCGGGGTTGGGCAGCTCGACGTCGACGCCGGCCGCCAGCGCCTGGCCCGCGGCGTCGGCCAGCGACTCGGCCACCGCGTGCCGCCCCCTGAGCTCGCGGATGGCGAAGTAGTCCGACACCACGTAGCCGCCGAATCCCCACTCGCCGCGCAGCACGTCGTTCAGGAGCCAGCCGTTGGCGTGCGACGGCACGCCGTCGATCTCGTTGTAGGAGGCCATGACGCTCAGGGCGCCGCCCTCCTTGACGGCGCGCTCGAACGGCGGGAAGAAGGCCTCGCGCAGGACGCGTTCCGAGATGTTCGACGGGCCGATGTTGGTGCCGCTCTCGGGCTCGCCGTGGCCAGTCATGTGCTTGAGTGTGGCGAAGACGCGCCCCGGGGCCAGTGGCAAGTGCGGACCCTGGAAGCCGCGCACCGAGGCCAGGCCCATCTCGGCGACCAGATGGGGGTCCTCACCGTAGGTCTCCTCGATGCGGCCCCAGCGCGGGTCACGGGCCACGTCCACCACTGGCGTCAGCGCCTGGGTGGCGCCCCAGGCGCGCATCTCGCGCGCCACCACGGTGTAGACCCGTTCCACCAGCGCCGGGTCCCAGGTCGCCGCCAGGGCGATGGCCTGCGGGAAGACGGTCGCCTGGCGGGCCTGAAAACCGTGCAGACCCTCCTCGTGCATCATCGCCGGGATCCCCAACCGGGTCTGCTCGACCAGAAAGCGCTGGATGGCGTTGACCAGCTCGACGGTCTCGCGTGGAGTCCGGCCGGGCGTCACCCCGGGCACGCCGCGGGCGAAGTTGTCCGACGGGCGGGCCACGGCGCCGACTCCGAGAGGGATCACCTCGGCGGCCTTCTCCGGCGCGAAGCCGCCGTCTTCGTCGAGGAGCTTGTTCTTATCCGCCCAGATACAGACCAGCTGGGCGACCTTCTCCTCCAGGGTCATGCGGCCCAGGAGGTCGGCGACCCGTTCCTCGACCGGCCGCGAGGCGTCCTGGTAGACCGGCGCCTCCTGCGCCACCGCCGACATCGTCACCATCAGCGCCGCCGCCACGAATCCAGCGATTCTGGTTCTCCTCATCGATCTCGCTCCATCCTCGTGCGTGTCGTTGCCCGTTGTCTCTCGAGCCTGCCTAGCCGGCTCGTGGGTCAGTCGTCGGCCGGCCGGACCGCCGCCTCGATCGACGGCAGCCGATCGGGATGCGACGCGCGTTGGCGAATCAGGTAGGCCTCGAGCCAGCCGCGATCGGCGTCCGGCCGCATCGTGGCCTCGACGATACGTGCGTGGTCGAGGCCGTTGATCCGGTCGTTGGCCGCCCGCAGGGCGTCCATCGAGTTCCGCATCGCCACCTCCACCGGCATGCGCTCGGGGTTGACGTCGATGCCGAAGTGGCCGGTGTAGCCGTGCATCTTGAGCACGTAGAGTCCCGCCTCCATCTGCTCGGGCGAGACCACGCCGACGTTGAGGTCCTGGTCGTAGTTGCCCAGCGGCTGGCTGTTCCAGTGGGTGTGGGCGAGGCGCCCTTCGCCGAGCGGCCAGCTCAGGGCGTAGGGCAGGTCCTCGAAGCCCATCAGCACATGGCCGATCTCCGGGTTCATGCAGAAGAGCTTGTGGCCTTCGTCCAGCAGGCGGCGGTTCTCTTCCGCCGCCAGCAACGCCTCCACCTGGTGGCCCAGCAGCACACCTTCGGGTGTCAGGCCGTAGAGGATGCGGCCACGCGGCTCGTAGGGTTTGGGCTCGAAGGCGACGCGCACGCCGGGCGAGGCGTCCATCGCCTCCGCCAGCCCTTCGGCGAAGCGCTGCCGCATGGCCGCGAAGTCGATGCCGAACGGGTTCTCGTAGCCGTCGATGCCGGCCCAGACGACCGAGAAATCGGCATCGATCTCCCGCGCCAGGGCGAACGCCCTCTTGGCCCGCTCGATCGCCATCCGCCGCGGCCCCGGCCGCGGGTTGGAGAGCGCTCCGAACTCGAACTCGGGATCGTAGAACAGCAGCGGAATGACGGTGATCAACCGGATGCCGGTGTCGCGGGTGAATCGCTGCCAGACCTCGAGGTTCTCCTCGTTCACCTCGTTGGGGTAGTGCGCCTCGAGCCCGATCAGCCCGTACTCGCCCAGCCCGGCAGCGATCTCGAGCCGCCGCTCGAGATCCAGGTCGGGCTTGTACTTGGCGTGGAAGCGGCTGTCGAACGGCGAGAAGAACCAGATGCCGGCCGAGAACTCGAGCTTCAGCTCGAAGCTCCCGAGGTGCCCGACCAGCTCCTCCTCTGAGCGGCTGACGGCCTGATCCCGAAGATCCTGCAGCGGCATTCAGTGTCCTCCTAGGCGGGCTTTGGTGAGAAATGCAGGCTAGAAGAAGAGCTTGGAGAAATAGACCATGACGATGGCGACGAGGACCACGACCACGATCGACAGGCGGGCATCCAGGCGCCGCCAGGCCGGATCCGACTTCCCCCGGTCGCCGACGTCTTCGATCGGCTCGATTCCGGCCACCTGCTGGTCGGCGGTGGCGAAGGTCAGGCCGCCGACCCTCTCCGGCGCCGGCGGGCGGGTCACCAGGCTGACCACGACCAGGATCGCGGCGCAGATGACGAACAGGATGGCGGCGAAGTTGAGGAAGTTGATCGTCGCGTAGGCGTAGAGCAGACCCGACAGCGATTCCTTGTTGAGCTCCAGCACCAGCCTTCCCATGCCGAGCACGAAACCCGACAGCAGCGATGCCATGGCCCCGGCGGCGTTGAGCCGCTTCCAGAACAGCCCGAGCAGAAACACCGCGGCGATCGGTGGCGAGATGTAGGCCTGGACGCTCTGCAGGTACTTGTAGAGCACGCCGGAGATGTTCGACATCAAGGGGATCCAGGCGAGCCCCAGGATTACCAGGACGACGGTCGATAGCTGGCCCACCAGCACCAGCCGCCGCTCCGAGGCCCGGGGCCGCAGCTTCTTGTAGATGTCGAGGGTGATCAGCGTCGAGCAGGAGTTGAAGACCGACGACAGGCTGCTCATCAGCGCCGCCAGCAGGCTGGCCACCACCAGACCCCGAAGACCCATCGGCAGCAGCGCCACCACCAGGGTGGGCAGAGCCTGGTCTGGCGAGTCGAGCTGGATCTGTCCCGACTTCGCCAGGCAGTAGGCGATCACCCCGGGCACGACGAAGATGAACAGCGGCAGCTGCTTCAGATAGCCGGCGAAGATGGTGCCGCGACGGGCGTCGTCGATGCCGCGCGCCGACAGCGTGCGCTGGACGATGAACTGATCGGTGCACCAGTACCAGATGGCGATGATCGGAGCGCCGAAGACCATGCCGGTCCAGGGGAACTCGGGGTGCGAGAACGACTTCCAGATGTTGAAGAAGCCGGGCTCCGCCGCCGCGACCATGGCGTTCCAGCCGCCCAGCCGGGACAGACCGAGCACCGTCACCATGATCGCGCCCAGGATCAGCACAAAGGCCTGCATCAGATCGGTGTAGACCACCGCCCTGAGGCCGCCGAGAATCGTGTAGACACCGGTGATCAGCACCACCACGATCGCCCCGGTCCAGAAGCTGATCCCCATCAACGACTCGAAGACCACGCCGCCGGCGTAGATGGTGACCGAGATCTTGGTCAGCACATAGCCGATGACCGCCACCACCGACAGGTACCAGCGCGCCGCCGGCGAGTAGCGCCGCTCGAGAAACTCGGGCATCGTGAAGACGCCGCTCTTGATGTAGAACGGCACGAACAGCCAACCCAGGAGAAGCAGAATCAGCGACGCCTGCAGCTCGAGCTGGCCGAAGACCAGGCCGGAGGCGGCGCCGGTACCGGCCAGCCCCACCAGGTGCTCGGAGCCGATGTTGGAGGCGAACAGCGACGCCCCGATGACGAACCAGCCGATGTTGCGCCCAGCCAGGAAGTAGTCGGCGGAGTTCTCCTCGCCGCTGCGCTCCTTGCGGATCGCCCACACGGCGATGGCGATGACCACCGCGAAATAGGCGACGACGACGAGCCAGTCGAGAGCTGCTATGCCCAACGGGCGGGGTCCTTTCTCGATGCTGCGGCTACTCGGGGCAAGAAAAAACGGGCTGCGACCCGGAGGATCGCAGCCCGCGATGGATTGTCAGTCAGAGCCGGACAAGCCTCCTCAGAAGCTCAGCTTCACCCCCAGCTGCACCTGGCGGGGATCCCGCACGGCGCTGGCCTGTCCGAACGTGGCCTGCGGCGCGCCGGTGGAAACGACCGACGTCGCCGAGGCGCGCGGCCCGTCGAGCTCCACGCCCGCGGCGAAGCTCCGGTCGATCGACTGGCCGACGACGTTGGTCCGGTTGAAGACGTTGAAGACCTCGAACCGCAGCTGCAGGTTGAAGCGGCCGCCGAAGGCGAACTGCTTGTAGGCCGACAGGTCGACCTGGAAGAAGTCCGGGCCCTCGCACTGGCCGCGGCCCGACTGCTGGCCGACGTCACCCAGCTGGTAGCCGGTGAAGGTGAAGGCGGCCGGGTTGATGATCGACAGCGAGCTGCCGCCGGCGGAGCATCCCGCGCTGGTGCGCAGCGGGGTTGCGTTGCCGTCGTACCCGATGCCGCCCGGGTGTCTGCCCGACAGATCTCCGCCGGGGTTGTCGCCCAGGACCGTGATCGGCGTGCCGGTGGAGTAGAGCACGATAGCTCCCAGCGACCAGTTGCCGAGCGCCCACTCCTTGAAGCCGCCCTGCCCCTCGAAGCTCGGCAGGTTGTAGATCAGGCTGGAGTTGAAGATGTGGTCCCGATGGACGATCGCCGGCCCCCGATTGACGGCATTGTTGTAGGGGTCCATGGTCGTGGCGTCGGCGTTCAGGCCGGCGGAGGAGTCGTTCATGCCGGTGTCGGTGTCGAAGTTGGCGAACGTGTAAGAGGCCTGGAACTGCGAGCCGCGGCCGAACCGCAGGGTGTACTGGCTCTGCAGCGAGTCGTACTCCGAAGAGCCATCGGACCTCCAGTAGGTGATGTCCCCATCTCCGAAAATGCCGAAGGGCCGGTACTGGGCGCGGCAGGCGTTGTCCGGACCGTCGCAACGGATGAAGTCGAGACGATCCGAGACCCCGTTGCCGTCGAGGTCGCCCGGCGCCACCGCGTTGATGTCGTTGGAGCGCAGGAGGTGTTTGCCGCGGCTACCGACATAGCTCAGCTCGAGGGTCGAGCTGTTGCCGAGCTGCTGCTCCCAGGTGACGTTGAACTGATTGGTGTAAGGCGTCTCGAAGTTGACGTCGATGCCGTTGACCGGCCGGCCGTCGCTGACGAAGTCGAGAAACTGGGTGCTGCCGTTCAGCGTGCGGATGCCGCCGGTCGTCTGGATGAACGGCGGGTTGTTGACCAGACCGAGGTTGGGGCTCAACCGCTCGCGCTGGTAGAACTGGCCGAAGCCGAACCGCATGACGCTCTTGCCGGTGCCGTGGACGTCCCAGGCCACGCCGATCCGGGGGGCGAAGTTGTCGTCGTCGGTGTTGACCAGGGAGGCGTTCGGTCCCTGCGTACCGCCTAGGAAACCGGCCGCGGCACAGGGGTTCGTCCCCGGGGCGTACAGCAGGCCGTTGCAGGGGTCGTTGCCCAGAGCCGGGTCGAACGAACCCGGGTCGAAGTTGAGCGACTGCCGGCCCTGGTCTTCGGACAGGTCGAACTTCGAGTAGCGGATGCCGGCGTCCAGCGTGACGTTGGGCGCCACCTTCCAGCTGTCGGCCACGTAGAGCTCGACATCCTCCCAGACCTGGTCGGCGGTGCCGGAGCGAGACTTCTCGGAAAAGCCGAAGAGCATGTCGTCGAGCAGGAAGTCCGCGATGACGTTGCCGGTGTTGCCGCCCCAGGGGTTGGACTCGATGCCCGTGCCGCCCCAGTACGCCGTGGTCTCGCCGGCCGCCACGTCGAGGATCTCGAGCTTCTGGTTGTCGCCGTAGAGCAGGCCGGCCTTGACGACGTGATCGCCGAAGACCTTCTCGAAGTCGTCCTTGAAGATCTTCAGGTCCTGGAAGTTGTTCCACGGGCCGGCGTTCCACAGCGTCTGCAGGCCGCCACCACCCCAGAACACCGGATGGCCCCGCGGGTCCGCGACCTTGGGGCTGAAGACCGTCGTCGTCGGCCGTCGAGCCGATCACCTGGTTGAGCTGCGCCACCAGCGAGTCCGACGGCTGCTGCCACGCCGAGTCGACGGCGGGGAACGGATCGTCTCCCCACAGCCCGTTGGCGGAGCCGGCGGTCGGGCCCGGGTTTTCCCAGCCGTCCTCGGTGTAGCGGACCATCAAGCGGGTGTTGGAGTTGATGCTCCAATCCGCGCGGGCGTTGATCTGGTCCCAGTTGATGGGTACGGAGAGGGCCTGGACCCAGTTGTTGCAGCTGCCGGGGAGCGACGCGTTGGGCTGCGGATAGAGACTCAGGTAGAGCTGGCCGGCCGCGCTCAGGCGATCAGCCGGAATCACGTTGCCCGGAAAGGGCATCCCGGTCGCTGGATCATTCGGGATCGGCGAGCAGGCCGGGTCCGACTGGCTGAAATCGCCCTGCAGCTCGGCGGCCGTCGGCACGAAGGCGCTGACCGCAGTACCGCGGATCTCGTCGTTTACCTCGGTGGAGACGAAGAAGTGCACCTTGTCCTTCTTGACGGCGCCACCCAGCGTGAAGCCGTAGTCGTCGCGCGTCAGCGGCTCCTTCTCCAAGTTGGCCTGGCGCAGAATGAAGTTGCCGGTGTTCCAGGAGTCGCGGCGGGCAAAGTAGAAGACGCTGCCCTTGAGACTGTTGGTGCCGCCCCGGGTGACCAGGTTGACCTGGGCGCCGCCGGCGCCGCCGAACTCGGCGCCGTAGGAGTTGCGGTGGATCTTGAACTCCTCGACGGCCTCGAGCGACGGATAGACCAGCACCGTACGGTTGGAGCCGACGTCGTTGTTGTTGGCGCCGTCCACCGACCACATGTTGCCGGTGACCGAGCCGCCGCTGACCGAGATGTCGGAGCCGGTCAGGAGACCCTTGTTCTTGGTGTTGAAGTTGTCCAGCGTCGCGACACCCGGCATGAGCTGGGTCAGCTGGAGGAAGTTGCGGCCGTTCAGGGGCAGCTCGCGCACCTGCTCGCCGGTGATCAGGCCGGCCACCTCGCCGCCGATCGTCTCGACGACGATCGAGGAGGAGGTCACCGTGACCTGGTCGGTGAACTCACCGAGCTCCATCTGGATGTTCTGCTGCCGAATGTCGGCCACGTTGAGCTCGAGGTTCTGGACCAGGTACTCCCTGTACCCCTCACCCTCGGCGGTGAGCAAGTAGATGCCGACGGGCAGGTTGGGCAAATCGTAAGCGCCGCTGGCGTTGGTCTGTTGTGCGCGGCTGAAGCCGGTCTCGACATTGAGGCCGGTCACCAAGATGCCTTGGGCGGGCGCGCCGTCCGGATCCGTGACGACACCGCGGATGCTGGCGGTGGTCCGCTGGGCCCAGGTCGGCACGGCGACCACGAGAATTGCCAGGAATAAGACGAAAGCGACGATCGGCAGTCTGCGCATGACTTGCCCCCCCTTTAGGAGTGTGTTACAAATCCACCGTTAGTAAACCGGTTTACCCGAGATGGGCGGAGTGGAGCACACTGAGGTCGACGTTGTCAAGCCCTAACCTGTCACTTCGGGTAGTACGGCGGTAGCGGCCACCCTTCCGGGTGGGCCGGCCGTCGAGCGCGTCGCGGAGCAACCATCATGGCGACAGGCCACAGCCCGGACCGCGGGAGCGGCAAAGGAGCCGACCGCGGCGGCGAGCGGGTGACCCTGAAACAGGTGGCCGCGGCCCTGGATCTGTCGCCCACGACGGTCTCTCTGGTCCTCAACCGCTCCCCGGCCGCCGCCTCCATCCCGCCGGAGACCCACCGGCGTGTCTTCGCGGTGGCCGAGGAGCTCGGCTACCGGCCCGACTTCCTCGCCCGGTCCCTGCGCAGCCGTCGCAGCCGGTCGATCGGCGTCCTGGTGCCCGAGATCGGCGATGTCTACGCCTCGGACGTCCTGAGCGGCGTCGAGAAGCGTCTGTTGGAAGAGGGTTACTTCTACCTCATCGCCAGCCATCGCTCCAGACGCGAGCTGCTCAAGGAGCACATGCAACTCCTGCGTGACCGGCTGGTCGAGGGCTTCATCCTCGTCGCCTCACCATTGGAGGAGCCCCCCGGAGTTCCGTCGGTGGCCATCGCCGGGCATGACTCCCTCGACCAGGTGACAAACGTGGTGATCGATCACGATCGCGCCGCAGCTCTGGCGCTATCCCATCTCGCGGGCCTCGGCCACGAACGGATCGCGTTCTTCAAGGGCCCGGCTCAGAGCGCCGATACCGAGAGCCGCTGGAAGGCGATCGTCGCGGCCGCCGCCGACATAGGCCTCGACATTCGGCCCGAGCTCGTCCTCCAGCTCGGCGGCAGTAGCATCGATGCGCGGTTCAACGCGAAAGAGGTCTACCAGGAGGGACACGCTCTCGGCAACCGTCTGCTCCGGACCGGTTCGCCTTTCTCCGCTTTGTTTGCCTTCAATGACGCCTCGGCGATCGGCGCCATGCGGGCGTTTCTGGACGCCGGGCTGCAGGTCCCCCGTCAGGTCTCCGTTATCGGCTTCGACGACATCCACGCCGCCGCCTTCCAGAATCCGAGCCTCACCACCGTGCGCCAGCCGCTCAACCAGATGGGCGAGATGGCGGCCCGAATCCTGCTCGAGCGGCTCTCCGGAAGCGCCGCCGGGGCCGAGGATTTCGTCACCATCGAGCCGGAGCTGGTGGTACGCGACTCCACCGGACCTGGACCGAACGAGCGGACCCCACGCCAGGCCGCGAGCTAAGATCGCCAGCAGCATGTTGAGCCGATCCATTCGGCCTTCTCCGCTGCCGCTCATCGGCCTGCTGCTTCTCTCTGTCGGCTCGCCTCCCGGCATCGCAGAAGGGGCCCCAGCGGACCCCGTCGCAAGACTGACGCGGTCGATGGAGGCGGCGAAGCAGGCCCTCGAGCAGAACGAGGTCCAGATCGCCGAAAGCTCGTACCGCACGGTGCTGCTGGAGGGCTGGCTACTGGTCGGGGCCCTGGCAGTCGAGGCAGGAGACCTGCGGGCGGCCAAGGCCGCCTTCGAGCTCGCCGGGGTCTCGGCGGTGGAGACCCGTCGCCCGCGAATGTCCCTGGCCCTCGTCGAGATGCAGCTCGGCAACCCGCAGACGGCGGTGTCCCTGCTGTTCGAACTCAAGAAGGTGGACCTGTCCGACGCGGTGGTCCGACGACTCATACCGCGGGCGCTGATGGCGGCAGACCAGGTCGACGAGGCGATTCAGGAGATGGAGGAGCTGCACATCCTCAATCCCGCGGACCTGGAGAATACCTACGCTCTGGCCCGGGCCCGTCTAGGGCAGAAGCGTCCGGAAGCCGCCGCACCGCTGTTCGCGGAGCTCGTCGAACGGCGACCGATCCCGGAGACCCATGTCCTGGTGGGCAGGACCTACCGCGACTTCGGTCAGTGGGCACCGGCTCACGAGGCGCTCCTGGCCGCGCTCGAGCTGGATCCGCAGCTCCGCCGCGCCAACTACTACCTGGGCACCGTGGATCTGTTCGCCGAGGGCCTGGACCTGCTGGACGAGGCGATGGAGCATCTGGAAGCCGAGCTCCGAGTCACCCCGGACGACCCGCTGTCGAACCTCTACCTGGGAGCCGCCCTGGTGGAGCAGCGCCGCCACGAAGAGGCAGTGCCCCGCCTCGAGCTGGCGACCCGGCTGCTCGAGGAGCGGCCCAGCGCCTTCGAGTTCCTCGGCCGCAGCTATCTCGCCGTCGGGCGGATCGACGAGGCGGTGGCCGCCCTGAGTCGCGGCCTCGAGATCGGCGAGGCCGGGGCGGAGCGGACCGGGGTGAAGGACACCGAGGACAAGCGGCAGAGTCAGCTCGCCAGCCTCCACTATCACCTGGCTCGGGCGCTCCGACGCAGCGGTGACGAGAAGGCGGCCACGGTGCATTTTGCCGCCGCCAAGCAGTCCTCGGCCCAGTCCACCGAGGGAGCCCGCGAGCTGCTCGAGACCTATCTCAACGACGAGGACACCGAGGAGAGCCTCTCCGCCTCGACCTGGCCGCTGGAGCTCGCGCCGGTGTCCGGTTTCGGTCCAGCCCAGAGAGCCGGCGTGGACCGGGCCGTCAGGGCAAATCTGGTTCAGTCGTACTTCAACCTCGCCGTCCTGCGGACCAAGGCCGGGCAGTTTGCTCAAGCCGCGACGCTCTACTCGCGGGCCGCCGAGCTGGATCCCGACTTCCCGCGTCTGCAGTATTCGCTGGGGACGGCGCTGTTCAACAGTGGACAGTACGACCAGGCGACGGCGCCGCTCACCCGAGCCCGTGACAGCGACCCCGACGACGAGAATCTGCGCCGCATGCTGGCGCTCGCCTGGTTCAACACGGAGAGCTATGAAGAGGCGGCGGCCCTGCTGCGCGACGATCCGGGGCGCGGGTCGACACCCTCTCTGGAGTACGCGTACGCCGTCGCCCTGGTCCGGAGCGCCCGCGCCGCCGAAGCCGAGCCGATCTTCGACAGCCTGCTGGCCGAAAACGCCGACTGGCCGGAGCTCAACGTCCTTCTCGGCCAGGTGCATGCCCAGCTGCAGGAATTCGACGAGGCGATCCGCTACCTGCGGCGGGCGCTCGAGCTCCTGCCGGACGTCGCCG
>CALZJC010000112.1 GCA_945787525.1 Thermoanaerobaculia bacterium
TGCGACTCGGGGCGCGTCGGGTCCAGCTCCAGCGAGCGTCGCAGGGACGCCGCGGCCTCGTCGAAGCGCCGCTGGCCGGCCAGCGACAGGCCCAGCCACTCGTGGGCGATCGGCAGGTCGGGGGCCTGCTGGAGCAGCCACCGGGCGGTGGCCTCCACCTTGCCGAGTCGCCCCAGCTCGAGCTGACCGCGGGCCAGGTCGAGCCACGGCGCGAGCTCCGTCGGCCGGTCGGCGCGCAGCAGCGAGTGCAGCCGATCGACGGTGCGCGGCGTGGTGTTGGCGCGCACCTCGGCCACCGCCCGGTACAGCTTGGCAGCGGCGCCCTGCGGGCCGCCGTCCAGCGGAAACAGCTCCACCGAGCGGATCACCGGATCGGTCTCGCCCCGGGTCGCCCGCAGGCCCGCGCCGCCCGGGCGGCGGCGGATGAAGTGGTCGGTCATCGTCACCAGGACAACGTCCTGGGTGCGGCGCGGCGGCATGTGGCAGGCAACGCAATCGGCCCCGGCGCCGGTCTCCGCCGTCTCCGTCGCGGCGTCGGAGCCGTGCCGCTTGCGGTCGCAGGCCTCGGCGCCGTGGCAGCTCAGGCAGGCGGAGCGGTAGTGCGCCGAGCGTTCCCCAGGCGGTACCTTGCGGTGCGGGTCGTGGCAGCTCAGACAGTTGAGCTGGCCGGCGCTCTCGCGCCAGCAGCGGCTCTGCATCAGCCGGTAGGGATGATGGTTGATCTCGAAGCGCTGGTGGCGGCTGCGCTCGGCCTCCTCCGGGTCGACCGGCAGGATGTAGCCGGCCAGCGGCTCGCCGGGTCGGAAAGAGTAGTCGGCGCGGGAAAAACGGCGCACGCCGGTAAAGGCGACGGACGGCTGGAGGTGACACTGCCAGCAAACGCTGTCGCGCTCGCCGGGCGGCAACCGGGCGGGGTTGACGATCGTCGTTGCCAGGGCGGCGCCCTCCGCTGCGGTGGTCGCGCCGCCCAGCGCGAGGCGGGCGTGCTCGGCGCCCGGGCCGTGACATCTCTGGCAGCCGGTGCCCTCGGGCAGATCGGCGGGGAACCACTGGGGTGCCCACGGCTGATCGGCGCCGACCGGCACCTCGGGATAGCCGTTGTGGCAGAACATGCACTCGCGCCGGACCCGCCGGGTGACTCCCTGATGCTCGGCGTTGTCGTAGCCGGGGGCCATGCCCCAGCTGCCGGTCTGGCTGTACCAGGAGATGGGCAGCTGGTAGAGCTCTCCGGCCTCGGTCTGGAAGAGGTAGGTGCGAGAGGTGTGGCCCGAGCCCAGGATCCAGTCCACCCGGCGCTCGAACAGGGCGGTGATCTCGCCCGTCTTGCTCTTACGATAGCGGCGGAAGAGCAGCCCGTCGTCCCGCCACCGCATCTCGTAGTAGCGCCTGGACGGTTGGTGGAAGAACGGCGGACCGTCCAGCGTCTCGATGATCTCGGCGGCGCGCGGCCGATAGAAGGACCGCGCCATGCCGACGGCCCGGTAGCTTTCGGCCAGGTCCCGGTGGCATATCGCGCAGGTCCGGTCCGGCACATAGCCTGGCGCGGCGCCGGTGGTTGCCCGCAGGCCGAGGGCGGCGAGTGGGTCCTCAACCGCCGCCGGCTCTTCTCCCGGCAGCCGGCCGCAGGGCAGGAGAGTCAGCAGGATCAGTGTCGTGCAGAGCTTCCGCATGGCCGGGGCGGAGCGACCGTGGACCGGGGCGATCCTATACCCGGATGGGGAGGATTCCGGCCCCGGCCGCCGCGCTTCCGAGCCACTCCAACGGTGGGGCCCTGATGGCGCCGACCGGGTCGAGTGAGCGCCGGCCCGTTACTCCGCTGGCGCCTCGGGCCAGTCCACCAGGTCTGAGACCCGCTCGGTCAGGCGGACCAGCTCGGCGACGTCGCGGTTGCCGCTCGAGTCGCGGCTGACGGCGCGGGCTCGGTCGCGCAGCTCTTCGGGCCGGATCTCGCGGGCCCAGTACGAGCGCTTGAGAACCTCGGCCAGCTCCGCCGCCAGGGCGGCCAGGCGCAGCGACGGCGAGGCGTCGCGCCAGCTCCGGGCGAGCTCTGAAGGCCGGATCTCCAGCGCGTCCTCGACCACCCGGCCGGTCGCCTTCGAGCGGTAGCGCAGGCGAACCTCGGCCAGGGCCCGGCGGCGTGGTGCGTCGTCGGCCAGCTTGATCTCGTAGAGGGCCGTCACCCGATGGCCGGCGCCGATCTCGCCGGCGTCGACGGTGTCGTCGCGGAATCGATGGTCGGCGACATCACGGTTCTCGTAGCCCAGCAGGCGGTAGCGGGTCACGGCCCGCGGGTCGAACTCCACCTGGATCTTGGCGTCCGAGGCGATGGTCTGCAGCGTGCCGGTGAGATTCTCGACAAAGACCCGGCGTGCCTCCTGCAAAGTGTCGACATAGGCGTAGTTGCCGTCACCCTGATCGGCCAGCTGTTCCATCAGGACGTCGTTGTAGTTGCCCATGCCAAAGCCGACGGTGGTGAGCTCGATGCCCTGCGCGGCCTCGCGTCCGACCCGCGCCAGGATCGACTCGGGGCCGGTGTTGCCGACGTTGGCGACGCCGTCGGAGCAGAGCACCAGGCGGTTGATGGACTCCGGCCGGAAGTGGCGGCGGGCCAGCTCGTAGCCCAGCAACAGACCCTCTTCGGCGTTGGTCGAGCCACCAGTCGACAGCCTGTCGATCGCGCGCCGGACCGCCATGAGGTCGTTGCTCGGCTCGAGCAGCACCCGGCCCTGGCTGCCGTAGACCACCAGCCCGACCTGGTCGCCGCCGCCGAGCTGGTCGAGCAGCAGATGCAGGGCCCTCTTGACCAGCTGGATGCGGTCCCCGCGCGCCATCGAGCCGGAGACATCGACGACGAAGATCAGGGTCGCGTCCTGGCGCTGGGCGGCGGAGATATCGCGTCCGCGCACGCCGACCCGCAGCAGCTGGTAGCGCGGGCCGCGCTGCCAGGGCGACGGCGCCCCTTCGGCGGTGAGGGTGAACTCGCCGCGCCGGGGAGCCGGATCGCGGTAGTCGAAGAAGTTGACGAACTCCTCGACCCGGACCGCCTCGGGAGGCGGCAGATGGCCGCGGTCGATGTAGCTTCGCGCCAGGGTGTACGAGCCGGTGTCCACGTCGAGCCCGAAGGTCGACTGCGGGTCGTCCTCGGTATCGACGAAAGGGTTGGTGCCGTACGGGCGGAACAACATGTCACCCCAGGGCTGATCGTTGGGCTCCGACGTGCCGCCGGTCGAGGGACCGGGGACGTGCACCGGCGGTGGCACGTAGATCTCGGCCCGGCGCAGCCGCTCCTGGAGCCGTTGGCGCTGGGGCCGTCCCATGACGATCGTCTCCTCCGCAATGGCCGGTGTGGGAAGCGGCGCTGCGGCCTTGTCGGCCACGATCCGATCCGTCTCACCCACCTGGCCCAGGGCCCCCTGTCGTTCGCGCTCCTCCGCCAGCGGCACGGCCGTGGCGCGTCGCTCGAGCTGTTGCTGCGCCATGAGCTCGGCTTCGGCCGCGGTGACCACTCCGACCTCGGTGGCGGAGAGCCGCGCCGGCTCGGGGTCGTCTCGACGACCGCCGTAGATGTCGGGCCGCTTCTCGGCCGGCTGCTCGACCTGGGCCTCGTCAGTAGACCGGTCCTCGGCCCGCGCAGAGGCCGGGTAGACCTCGTTGCGGGCACTCGGGACGGCGCCGGTGCCGGCCGCTGTCTCCGTCGTCTCGACGCCCACTTCGGTCGTCGCGGACGCTGTCGGCGGTGCGCTCTTCATGAGCGGGGCTTCCGGTGCACTCTCGAACACGCGGTAGGCCACGACGCCGCCGACCAGGGCGAGGAACACCGAGGCCGCCAGGAGCTGGTACCGCCGTCCGTGCCGCGCCGGCTTGGCGTCCTCCGCCTCACCCACCGGCCGTAGGTGGTCGGGAATGTCACCCTGGATGCGGGTGAGCAGATCGGCGGGCGGCTCGGGGCTTTCGACCCGGCCCAGCCGCCGCTCCACGTCGCGGTCGCGGGCGTTGTTGTTCTGCATGATCAGACCTCGTCTTCCAGCGCGGCGGCGAGCCGCGCGAGTGCTTTTCTCAGGCGTTTGCGAATCGTGACGGGCGACACCTCCTGCAGCGCGGCGATCTCGCGGGTCGGCAGGCCAGCCCAGTAGCGGGCCGCGACGGCGAAGCCGAGCGGCTCGGGCAGGGCACGGACGGCGCGCCGCAGCCGCGCTCCCTCGATCGCCGCCAGCAGCGAGTCCTCGGGCGATTCACCGGGGTCGGGAATCGCCTGCTCGTGCTCCTCGGCCAGCGGCACCAGCGCTCGCGGCCGGCGGATGTGATTGAGGAAGGTGGTATAGGCGATGCGACAGAGCCAGCTGGTGATGGCGCAGCCGCCGCGAAAGCCGCCGAGCGCGCTCCAGGCCTTGCGATAGGTCTCCTGCGTGAGATCGGCGGCCAGCTCCGCGTCGCCGCTCAGCTTGAACAGCCAGGCGAAGACCTTGCGGTAGGTCTGCCGGGCCAGCTGGTCGGCCGCTGTCGTGTCACCGTCGCGCGCCTTCTGCCAGAGCCCCGCTTCGGCGGCCACGGGCGACGATCCTGTGCGTCCGCTCTCGGTTTCGGGCATCGCTCTCAGGTTCTCCATGCCTAGTTAGACACAGGCGGAGGCGAAAGCGAAACTCATGTCGCCGAACTAAGATGCGCGTCGAACCCATGAAGCTCGAGGTTCAAGCGGTCGGCAAGCGGTACCGGGGAGGCCTCTGGGCTCTCGAGGAGTTCACGTTGGACCTGGGTCCGGGGGTGCACGGTCTGCTGGGCCCCAACGGCGCCGGCAAGTCGACCTTGATGCGCATCCTGGCGACGATCTCGCGCCCTACCGAGGGGTGCGTCCTGTGGGACGGCACCGACGTGACGCGATCCCCCGAGCCGCTGCGCCGTGTGCTCGGCTATCTGCCTCAGGCCTTCGGGGTCTACCCGCAGCTGAGCGCGGTGGAGTTCCTGCGCTATATCGCGGCGGTCAAGGGACTCGACGCGGCGGTGGCGAACCGCCGGATCGAGGCCCTGCTCTCGCTGGTCAACCTGACCGACGTCGGGCGGCGCCGGCTGGGCGGCTTTTCGGGCGGCATGAGACAGCGGGTCGGCATCGCGCAGGCGTTGCTCAACGATCCGCGTCTCCTCATCGTCGACGAGCCGACCGCGGGCCTGGATCCCGAGGAGCGCGTTCGGTTCCGCAATCTGCTCGCCGAGCTGGCCGCTGACCGGGTGGTGCTGCTGTCGACCCACATCGTCGGCGACGTCGAGGCGGTGGCCGAGAGCATCGCCCTGATCCATCGTGGCCGGTTGGTCTGCCACGCGCCGCCCGAGGAGCTGATGCGGGCGGTCGCCGGGCGGGTGTGGACGTGGGTCGTCGCCAGCTCGAGTCTGGCCGAGGTGCGGCGCGAGTACCGGGTAACCGGCGCCGTGCGCAGGTCCGACGGCGTGCAGCTGCGGGTCGTCGCCGACACGCCACCCCATGGCTCGGCGCAGGTCGTGTCGCCCAACCTCGAGGACGCCTATCTGGACCACCTCGCCCGGGCGCGGACCGACCGGGTCTCGCCCCCTGCGTGATGCGGTTCGCGGCCCTCGTCCGGGCGGACTTCCTGGACCGTGCGCGGCGCCCGAGCTTCGTCTTCGCCCTCGCCCCGGCGGCCTATCTGGGCTACACGGTGTACGCCGGCTTCTGGTCGATGCGCCACGGGGAGTTTCGCGCCGAACAGAGCGCCGCCTATGTCGGCACGATGACCGCTCTGCTGACCGGCCTGGTGCTGGCGCTGCTGGGTTTCTATCTGGTCAAGAACGCCGTGGCGCGCGATCGGCGGACCGGGGTGGGGCAGATCCTGGCGGCGACGCCGCTCGGCAAGCCCCTCTACACCCTGGGCAAGGCGGCCAGCAATCTGCTGGTTCTTTCCGCCATGGTCGCCGTCCTCGCCGGCGCCGCGTTGCTGGTCGCCATGACCGGTTCCGGGCAGATGAGCGGTGCCGATCTGTTCCTGCCCTTCGCTCTGCTGGCAATGCCGCTGGTCGCGGTCACGGCCTCGGCGGCGGTGCTCTTCGAGTGCATCCCGCTGCTGCGCGCCGGGCTCGGCAACGTGGTGTGGCTGCTCATCTGGGCGGGACTCCCGATGGCGGCCATCCAGGGCGATGCTCTGTGGCTCGACCCCACGGGTCTGTCCGTCGTCGAGGCCAGCCTTCTCGACGCCCAACACGAGGCCTACCCCCTGGAGGCGGTCGACTTGATCTCGCTCAATGCGGGTCCGCGTGGCAGGCAGTATCGGTCCTTCGCCTGGAGCGGCATCGATTGGACGACGACGGCCGTCGCCTCGCGGCTATGGTGGTTCCCGCTGGCGCTGCTGCTGGCGCTCGGCGCGGCTCTGCCGTTCGACCGATTCGATCCGGCGCGCGAGCGGCGCCGGCGGCGGCTGTCGAAGGTGCCGGGGTCCGCGGCCGGCGACGCCGAGGACGACGCGGCCCGGCCGGGCTCAGGCGCGCAAGACGCGGCCGGACAGGTCGACGCGACGACGCGCCGTGCTCTGGGTCGTTTGCGCTCCGGGACCTCGATTCGGCACGGCCACGGTCAGATCGGTCGACTGGTTGCCGCCGAGCTGCGCCTGCTGCTCGGCGGTCAGCCGTGGCCCTGGTATCTGGGTCTGCTCGGACTTCTCGTTGCCCAGATTGCCGCGCCGCTCGGGGTCGTCCACCGTCACCTCCTGCCGTTCGTGTGGATCTGGCCGATTGTGGTCTGGTCGCGCATGGGCTGTTGGAGTCGGTTGCAGGGAATCGAGCCCCTGCTCGACGCCGCTCCGCGTCCGGTGCTGCGACAGCTGCCGGCGACCTGGATGGCCGGAGCGCTGATCGGGCTGTCGTCGATGAGCCCTGCCATGGTCAGACTGCTGCTGCGAGGTGACTCTTCCTGGATCGGCCCGGCCGCGGCGATGGTCTTCGTGCCCAGCCTCGCGCTGGCGCTCGGCTCCTGGAGCGGCACGCCACGGCTGTTCGAAGTCGTCTACCTGATCATCTGGTACGCCGGTCCACTGAGCGGCGCCGCGCCGCTCGACTTTCTGGGAGTCTCCCTCGAGGGCGAGCCTGCCGTTCCGCTGACCTTTGCAGTGTCGGCATTGCCGCTCCTGGCGGCCGCCGCGGTCGCGCGGAGCTGGAGACTGAAGCGGTAGAAGAGTCCCTCCCGGCCCGCCGGGTGCGGGCCGGGGCTACGGTCGCTCGCCAGGCGAGCCGGTGAGAAGTGCAGGCTAGCCGACCGTCGCGGGGATCATGGCGATCAGCTCACGCACCGCCGCGGCGCTGCTCTCGAGGGCGGCTTTCTCCTCGTCGGTGAGCTCGATCTCGACGATCTTCTCCATGCCCTTGCGGCCGAGCTGGATCGGAACGCCGACAAAGGTGTCGGTCATGCCGTACTCGCCTTCGAGGTACGCCGCGCAGGGCAGGATCTTGTGCTTGTTCTTGACGATCGCCTCGACCATCTCGGCTACCGCCAGGCCGGGCGCGTAGTAGGCCGACCCGGTCTTGAGCAGCGAGACGATCTCGCCGCCGCCCTTGCGAGTGCGCTCGATGATCGCCTGGACTCGCTCCTCGGTCATGAGCTTGGTGATCGGGACGCCGGCCACCGTCGAAAAGCGCGCCAGCGGCACCATGGTGTCGCCATGACCGCCGAGCACGAAGGCGTGGGTGTTCTCGACCGAAACGCCCAGCTCCAGGGCGATGAAGGAGCGCATGCGGGCCGAGTCCAGGATCCCCGCCATGCCGATCACCCGCTCGCGCGGAAAACCGGAGACCCGCCGCGCCACCTCGCACATGGCGTCGAGCGGGTTGGTGACCATGATGATCACGGCGTCGGGCGAGACCGCTGTTGCCGAGCGGATGCAGGCCTCGACGATCTCGACGTTCTTGTAGAACAGATCGTCGCGGCTCATGCCGGGCTTGCGTGCCAGCCCGGCGGTCATCACGACGACGTCCGAGTTGGCGGTGTCGGCGTAGTCGTTGGTGCCCAGGACCTGGGAGTCGAAGCCGAAGATGGGGGACGACTCGAAGCTGTCGAGCGCCTTGCCCTGCGGGATCCCCTCGAGGATGTCCAGCAGGATGACGTCGCCGAGCTCGAGACGGGCGCAGTTGAACGCCACCGTCTCGCCGACGTGGCCGGCCCCGATGACGGTGATCCTGTTTCTCATGACGTCTCCTTTCGTTGCGCGCTCCCCGGAGTGAGGCATTCTCCGCCACTTGCCAGCGGGCGCTGCGAGCGGGCGCTGGCGGAACGATCCGGGTCGTTCCGGGCTGCTACCACCGTACGTCGCGGCGCGACGGAGTTCGCCACCCCGCCGGGTAGCTCGGCTCGCGAACGGCTGGGGGCCGCCGCTTCGGCAGTCGGGTGCTGCCGGGGCGAGGCGGGGCGCGACGCGGCGGCCGAGCGGTACAATCGTCGGCTGGGGCCGGCCAGTCACGCTGGAGCCGGCCTACGGGGCCGGACCATGACCGACACTTCACAGTTTGCCGCCCGCCTGATCGAAGCCGGCGCCGCAGGCTACGCGGCCGCCGCCGCCGAACGCCTCGTCGAGCACCACCCGGAGACGGTGAAGCGCTTCGGTGCGACCGCGTTTCGCGCCTGGCAGGAGCATCTCGAGCAACGCTTGCGAGAGCTCGCGGCGGCGCTGGTGGCTGGCGATCGCGCTCTGTTCGACTTCGAGATCGGCTGGACTCGAAGCGCCTTCGAGGGTCGCGGCGTCCCGCTGGCGGACCTCAGGGCCAGCCTCGAGTGCCTGCGGCAGGTTCTCGCCGAAGAGCTTCCCGCGGCGGCCGGGGCGGAGCCCGGGCGCTATCTCGAGCAGAGCCTCGAGACGCTCGGCGCGCAGCCGTCACCGGCCGAGCCGGAGGTCGCCGCCGACCCGCCCGTGGCCGGACTCGCGCTGGCCTATCTCGAGGCGGCGCTGAGCGGTGAGCGGCGACGGGCGGTCCAGACCGTGCTCGCGGCGGTGGACGGCGGGATGGAAGTGACGGCGGCCTATCTGGCGCTGATGATCGCCCAACGAGAGGTCGGCGAGATGTGGCATGCCGGTGAGGTCGTGGTGGCCCAGGAGCACTTCACGACGGCGACCACCCAGTCGCTGTTGAGCCTGCTGGCCGAGAGAGTCGGCGCCGCCGCCCCGAACGGCAAGAGCGTCATGGTGGCGGTGGCGCCGGGCGACGCGCACTATCTCGCTGCACGCCTGCTGGCCAACCTGTTCGAGCAGGAGGGCTGGCGCACGATCCACCTCGCCGGTGCAGTGCCCGCCGAAGAGCTGGGCCTCGGGGTCGAGGCCTTCGAGGTCGATCTACTGGCTCTGTCGCTGACCGTGTCGACCCGGCTGCCGGCGAGCATCGAGGCCGTCGGCCAGGCCCGGGCGAGGCGCCCGGCGATCAAGGTGCTGGTCGGTGGCCGGGTCCTGGAGCGCTCGCCCGGAATCTGAGAGCGCCTCGGCGCCGACGCCTGTGCGGCGACGCCGGCAGAGGCGCTGAGGCTCGCCGCCCGGCTCGTCGGCCTGGACTAGCCCGACGAGACCCGCGGCCCGGCCCCGGCGGCCACTGTCCGCGCCACGAACTCGTCGAAGCTGGTGGGGGAGC
>CALZJC010000113.1 GCA_945787525.1 Thermoanaerobaculia bacterium
TCTCGGTCGCCATCGGTTTTGCCTCGCAGACATCCGCCTCCAACCTGGTCAGCGGGCTCTTCCTGATCGGCGAGAAGCCTTTTGCCATCGGTGACGTGATCCAGATCGGCGCCACGACCGGCGAGGTGCTGGCGATCGACCTCCTGTCCGTCAAGCTGCGCACGTTCGACAACAAGTTCGTTCGCATCCCGAACGAGAGCGTCATCAAGACCGAAGTCTCGACGCTCACCAAGTTCCCGATCCGGCGCCTGGACCTGCAGATCGGCGTGGCGTATCGGGAGAACCTCGAAAGGGTCCGAGAGGTTCTGATGGAGGTGGCGGACAAGAACATCCTCTGTCTGGACGAGCCGCGGCCGCTCTTCGTGATGCAGGGCTTTGGCGACTCGTCGATAGATCTCCAGTTCTCGGTCTGGGCCATCCGGGAGAATTTCCTCGATCTGAAGAACCTCATTCAGCTCGACATCAAGAGAGCGTTCGACGAGGCCGGAATCGAGATTCCTTTTCCGCAGCGCACGCTGCACGCCGGCGGCGAGTCGCAGACGTTTCCGGTCGCGGTAGTCGGGCGTTCCAGTGGCCCGGATGATCCGCAGGTCAACTGAGTTGATCTCCATGGCGCAACCAAGGGAGTCGTGATGAAAGTGCTCGAACAGATTCGGGAGACCTACGGCCGGTTCGACATTCCGCTGTTCGACATCAGCGGAACGACGGTAACCGTGGCGACCCTCATCAGCTTCGCCATCATCGTGCTCGTGACCTTCGTGATCGCGGGTCTGACGCGGCGGGGAGTCGTCAGGGCCTTCTCCAAGAAGGGGCAAGAGGATCAGGGCACGGCGGCCGTCGCCTCGCGGTTGGCCCGCTACCTGATCCTGATCGGCGGTCTCGGGATCGCGTTGAACACTCTCGGCATCAACCTGACCGCGCTGTTTGCGGCCGGCGCCGTCTTTGCCGTCGCTATCGGCTTCGCCATGCAGAATATCTCGCAGAACTTCGTCTCCGGCGTGATCCTGCTGCTGGAACGGGCGATCAAGCCCGGCGATGTGCTGGAGGTCGAGGGTCGAATGGTGCGGATTCGCGACATGGGGATCCGGGCCACCATCGGACGGACGCTCGACGAGGAGGACATCGTCATTCCATTGGGGGACTCCCTGTACCGTCTGCGGACGCAGGTCGGCGTCGTGTACTCCGCCGACATGGCGCTGGTGCGTCAGGTGCTGGAAAAGACCGCCCAGGCGCTGGAGTGGAGATCCAGGCACCAGGCGCCGCGCATACAGCTCAAGGAGTTCGGCGACTCCTCGGTCAACTTCGAGGTCTCGCTCTGGATCGAAGACCCCTGGACGATGCAGCAGCGCCGGAACGAGCTCAACGATGCGGTCTGGTGGGCTCTCAAGGAGGCCGGTATCACGATCGCCTTTCCCCAGCTCGATGTGCACTTCGACTCGCAGGTCGTCGAATCGCTCAGGCCCGGACCCCGGGCGATCCGGGAGGGCGAGTTCGATTCGGGGATCGGGTAGACACGGCATGAAAGGCTTCCGCAAGAGGTTCAGTCAGCCCGGTAGCTCCCCCGGCCAGCTGGTGGCGGCGCGGGGCGGTGCTCGAGAGTCACGGATCCGGCTGATGCACTACACGAGCGAGCACCTCGAGGAGAGAGACGTCGGCTCCGTGGAGGATGTGCTGGCCTTTGTCGGCTCGCCGGGAGTGCTGTGGATCGACCTCAGCGGCATCTCCGACGTGGCCCCGCTGGAGAGCCTGGGAGGGGCTCTGGACCTTCATTCACTGGCGCTCGAAGATGTCTTGAATACCGGGCAGCGACCCAAGGTGGACGACTACGAGGACCACGCGTTCGTCGTGCTCAAGCAGCTCCGCTTCCGGCACGGCCACCTCGAGGCCGAGCAGGTCAGTCTGTTCTTCAGCGAGAGCTTTGTCTTGACGGTGCAGGAGAGCTCACTGGACGATTGGGAGCCGGTGCGCCAGCGCATCCGTGCCGGACGCGGGCGGATTCGCCAGGGCGGGACCGACTACCTCGCCTATGCGCTCGTCGACTCGGTCATCGACAGCTCCTTCCCGTTGCTCGAGGAGTATGGAGACCGTATCGAGGAGCTGCAGAGGATCCTCCTGGAACAGCCCGATCAGGCGGTTCTGGAGAGCATTCACCAGATCAACCGGGAGCTGATCCTCGTCCGGCGGGCCGCCTGGCCTCACCGGGAGGTCGCCAGCGCTCTCGAGCGGTCCGAATCCGGCCTTGTAAAGCGGGAAACGAGAGTCTACTTGAGGGACTGCTACGATCACACCGTCCAGATCCTGGACATCCTCGAAAGCTATCGGGATCTCGGCCGCGGCCTGATGGATCTCTACCTTTCGACGGTCAGCAACCGGATGAACGAGGTCATGAAGGTGCTGACTGTGATGGCGTCCATCTTCATCCCCCTGACCTTCCTGGCGGGCATCTACGGAATGAACTTCGATCCCGACGCGAGCCCGATGAACATGCCCGAGCTCCGGTGGGCCTGGGGTTATCCGGTCTTCTGGCTGGCGATTCTCATGCTGGGAGGAGGCATGATCGTCTTCTTCCGGCGAAAGAACTGGTGGTGAGCTTGCCCTCGCAGTGGTTCGCGCACGGCGTCGAGAGCCGCCTCGAGGGCTCGAGGGCGCTTTGAGCTGGCCGCCAGATGCCCTCTCCGTGACGGTGCTGACCTGGGTCGGCATCGCCTTCTGCCTCTCCCAGTCAGCGATGTTCTCGGGGCTGAACCTGGCGTTCTTTTCCGTCGGCCGGCTGCGACTGGAGGCGGCAGCGGAGAGTGGCGACAAGTCCGCCCAGCGGGTTCTCCACCTGCGGAGGGACGCGAATCTCCTGCTGTGCACGATTCTCTGGGGCAACGTCAGCGTCAACGTGCTGCTGGCTCTGCTCAGCGAGTCCGTTCTCGCCGGCATCGGTGCCTTCGTCGTGAGCACCGTCGGCATCACGCTGTTCGGAGAGATCATGCCGCAGGCCTATTTCTCCCGGCACGCGACGCGCATCGGAGCGCTCCTGGCGCCCGCCATCCGGTTCTACCAGATCCTCCTGTTCGTCGTGGCGAAGCCGACCGCGATCATGCTCGACGCATGGATCGGGCCGGAGGGCCCGACGTATCTTCGCGAGCGCGACATGGAGATCATCCTCCAGAAGCACATTCGCGAGGCCGACTCGGAGATAGGGGCGACCGAGGGACGCGGGGCGCTCAATTTCCTCGACCTCGACGACCGGCTCATTGCGGAGGAGGGCGTCGAGATCGCCCCGGATACGGTCTTCACCTTTCCCGCCAAGCTCGACCTGCCGATGATCCCCGGGCCGAACGATCCCGGGGGCGACGAGTTCATCAACGCGATCGAGGCGACACACCTCAAGTGGGCCGTCATCGTGGACGAGGCCGGCGAACCGAGACTCGTCCTCGAGACGGATCGCTACCTGCGCGAGGTCCTGGCCGGGCGACTGGACACCGACGTCTACTACTACTGCCACCGTCCCATCGTGGTGACGGAGGCGAGCGTCACCCTCGGCGCGGTGCTCGATCAGTTCGTCGTCGAAGCAGAGCACGGCGACGACCACGTCGTGGACCGGGACGTCATCCTCTACTGGACAAAAGGAGCGCACCGGATAGTGAGTGGCGCCGACATCCTCGGCCGGCTGCTCCAGGGAATCGCCCGACGAACCACCGCCGGTCGGTAGGCGGTTCCGGACAAGGGCAGCCGCTAGCCTGCTGGCCTGACCTTCTCTGGCCCGAGTTCGAGCACTTCGAGTAGGAGGGCTCGCCGGGCCAGGCCCGCAAGAGGCCACGCGCGGGCCTCACCGCGGCGGTGAACCCGGCCCGCAACCGGGGGACGCCTAACAGAATCCGTGCACCGGATACCGCTGATCGAGCGCGCTCTTGGCCCCGCGCCCGCCGTCCGCTAACATCCGCGAGACCGAGCGATCCTGGGCTCCTGACGGCCAGGTGGAGAGACAGCCAGCGGACGCCAGCGATGAGCGCGGAGACCGGCAGAGAGGTTCGCCACGGACCTTACCCCGAGATCACCTGGCCGGCGATCCTCATCGGCTATGGCCTGGGCGCGCTGATCGCCATCTCGATCGGCTATCTGAGCCTGAAGCTGGGCTTCTCGATCGAGGGGTCGGAGCTGGCGGCCATCCTCGGCTTCGGCATCCTGCGCGGCGTCATGCGCCGCAAGAGCATCATCGAGAACAACATCAACCAGACGCTGGCCTCGGCGGTCAACGGCGCCTCGGCCGGCATGATGTTCTCGATCCCGGCGATCTTCATCCTCGGCTACACGGATTTCAACAAGCTGCTGGTCATCTTCGCCTGCATGGCGGGCGGCGTGCTGGGTATCGCCTTCATCATCCCCTTGCGCAAGCAGATGATCGACTTCGACCGGCTGGCCTATCCCGGCGGCATCGCCACCGCGGCGGTGCTCAAGGCGCCGGGTGCGGGCATCCGCAAGGCGCAGCTGCTGGTGGGCGCCGCGGTGCTGGCGGCGACGGTCCATCTGATCAGCCTGATGAGCGGCGTCGAGAACTGGAACCTCGGCGCCCTGCTCGGCATGCCGGAGTACACCAACGGCATCTACTATCTGTCTCTGCTGACCGTCGGCACGGCCTATCTGGCGGGGCGCGGCGGCTGGTTCTTCGTCGTCGGCGGATACGTCTGCTACTGGTTCCTGGCGCCGCTGATGGACTGGCGCGGCATCCTGCCGGCGCCGGCGGAGCTGGAGGCGGCCGGCCAGGGCATCGCCACCTACCTGCGGCTGCAGCTGTTCCGGCCGGTGGGCATCGGCATGATCATCGGCGGCGCGCTGACCGGCATCGTGCTGGCGTTTCCCCTGGTCATCGCCGCCATCCGCAGCATGCAGCCGGTGTCGCGGGACGAGCTGCCGATCCGCTTTCTCTACATGGGCATCGTCGGCGCGGTGGTGCTGCTGGCGACGACCGCGGTGATCGCCGTGCCGGAGATCGAGCCCTGGCGCATGATCCTGATGGCCGTGCTCGGCACGATCTGGGTGTGGCTGGCCGGCATCGTGCTCGCCGAGTGCATCGGCCGCACCCAGTGGTCGCCGCTCTCGGGCATGACCCTGATCGGCATCACCATCCTGATCTTCGTCGCCACGGGCATGGACGATCGCGCCACGGTGGTGGCGTCGATCGTCGTCGGCGCGGCCATGTGCGTCGCCATGGCGCAGGCCACCGACCTGATGCTCGATCTCAAGACCGGCTACCTGGTGGGGGCGATCCCGCGCAAACAGCAGATCGCTCAGTTCCTCGGCACCTGGCTGGGGCCGATCCTGATCATGGCCCTGATCGTGGTGCTGCATCGGGCCTACGGCATGGGCAGCGACCAGCTGCCGGCGCCGCAGGGCCAGGCGCTGGCCAGCGTCATCCAGGGCGTCCTGGGCGGCGACGTGCCGATCGACAAGTACCTGGCGGGGGCGGGGCTGGGGGCGCTGCTCTCGGCCTCCGGCATCGGCGGCGTCGGCGTCATGGTTGGCCTGGGCTTCTACCTGCCATTCAACATCATCCTGACCTACACCATCGGCACCATCCTGCGCGAGCTGAGCGACTGGAAGCTCGGCCGCGCCTTTGCCGAGGACACCGGCATTCCGCTGGCCGCCGGGCTGATCGTCGGCGAGGCGCTCGTCGGGGTCGGCTACTCGTTGTCCATCGTTTTCGCGGCTTGAGGGTGCGACAGGCGTGAAGAACACCGGCTATCTCTTGCTCACCGCGGGCTTCTTGACGGCCTCCTTCTTCGCCGTCGAGCAGCGCGAGGGAGTGCAGGTCGTCTATTTCGTCGTGGCGCTGGCGCTCGGGGCGCTGGGCGTCACGCTGCTGCGCGTCGTCCGACGCAAGGAAGCGACCAGCGCGGAGACGATCCGCGAGAACCTGGCGGCCATCGAGCGCAGCCTGGTGTCGGTCGTCGAGAAGGCGCAGGCCCTCGAGGTGGGCAAGGCGGAGACCGACGTCTACGAGCTGCGGCACATCATCGATCGCGAGTTCCCGGACGACCTCGATGCCTTCGTCCAGGCGCGCTACAGCCTGGTGCACAGCTTCGGCCTGCAGCAGTTCGCCGACGTGATGAACCCGTTTGCCGCCGGCGAGCGCTACCTGAATCGTGTCTGGTCGGCGTCGACCGACGGCTACATCGACGAGGCGCACGCCTACGTCACCAAAGCGTGCGAGCAGTTCGAGCTCGCGCTCGAGATTCTCCGCGGTCTCGAGGCTCACCGCGGCCCCGCGCCCGCCTGAGCTCGGACCCCGGCCGGAGGGTTCCGCAATGAGCGACAGCCCCGATCTGCCGAGTGTAGTGGAGCGCTTCCTGCGCTACGTCCGCATCGACACCCAGTCGGATCGCGATTCCAAGACGCATCCTTCGACCGAGCGCCAGAAGGACCTCTCTCGCCTGCTCGCTGAAGAGCTCCGGGGCCTCGGGCTCGGCGACGCCGAGATGGATGGCTATGGCTACGTCTACGCGACGCTGCCGGCGACCCTGCCCGAAGAAGAGGCGGCCGCGACGCCGGTGCTGGCCCTGTTGGCCCACGTCGACACGGCGCAGGACGAACCGGGCGGTCCGGTGAAGCCCCTGATCCACGCCAGCTATGACGGGTCGTCGATAACCCTGCCCGGCGCCCCGTCGGTGGCGCTCGATCCGGCCCGCAGCCCGGCGCTTCTCGATCACCTCGGCCACGACCTGATCAGCTCGGACGGCACGACGCTGCTCGGCAGCGACGACAAGGCGGGCTGCGCGGTCATCATGCAGCTGGTCGAGGATCTGCTGGCGGAGCCCTCGATTCCACGCCCCCCGGTGCGCATCTGTTTCACGGTGGACGAGGAGATCGGCTGCGGGGTCGACAAGCTCGACCTCGAGCGGCTCGGCGCCGACGTCGCCTACACCGTCGACGGCTCGGGCACCGGCACCCTGTCGTACGAGACCTTCAACGCCGCCCAGGCGGTGGTCGAGGTCGCCGGCGTCAACGTGCACCCGGGCTACGCCAAGGACGTCATGGCCAACGCGACGACCATCCTCGCCGGCATTCTGAGCCAGCTGCCAGCCGACGAGTCGCCGGAGACGACGGAGGATCGGGAAGGCTACTTCTGTGCCCTCGAGGTCTCCGGCTCGATCCCTTTGGCCCGCAGCAAGGTCCTGCTGCGGGATTTCACCGCCGAGGGGCTGGAGGGCCGCAAGCGGCGCCTCGCCGAGCTGGTGGCAGACGCGCGCCAGGCAAACCCCCGGGCGACGATCGAGCTCGAGGTCGCCGATCAGTACAAGAACATGAAGAGCTATATCGAGGCGACCGACCCGCGGGTGGTGAGCTTCGCCTTCGCCGCGGCCGAGGAGCTGGGCATCCAGCTCGAGGCCGAGCTGGTGCGCGGCGGCACCGACGGCTCGAAACTCTCCGAGATGGGCCTGCCGACACCCAACGTCTTCAACGGCGGCCACGACTACCACAGCCGCTTCGAGTGGAACACGGTGCAGAATCTCGAGGCCTCGCTGGTCTATCTCAAGCAGCTGGTCCGCTACTGGGCCGAGCACGGGCGCCAGGGGCGCCCCTAGGAGCCGACGTGTCCGAGAGGACGCATCCGCGCTGGCTGGGTGGCCTGCTGTGGGGAGCCGCCGTGGTCCTCATGCTGGCGGCGGGGGTTCACCAGCGCCGCACGGGACCGACCTACCCGATCCGGGGAGAGGTCACGGTGGGGGCCGAGTCGTACGCGTACCGTCTGCTGCGCAGCCAGGAGACGACCGAGCGGGCCCGGATTGCCATCCCCCAGCCCGGAGCGGAGGCCACCGGCACCCTGTCGTACAGGCGCTATCCCACCGATGACGCGTTCGAGGCCGTCGAGCTGGAGCCGGAGCCGTGGCAGAAGGGACCGGCCCTGGCCGGCTACCTGCCGATCCAGCCTCCTGCCGGCAAGATGGAGTACTACGTCGAGCTGCAGACCGCCGAGGGCCCGGTCCGCATCCCGGAGGCCGGGTCGGAGGAGCCGACGATCATCCTGCGCTACAAGGGCCCGGTGCCGGCGGCGATCCTGATCGCCCACGTCGCCGGCATGTTCTTCTCCATGCTGATCGGGATGCGGGCGGGCCTCGGCGCGCTCTTCGCGCCGGGCGACATCCGGTCGCTCTCTCGATTGACTCTCATCGGCCTGACGGCCGGCGGCCTGGTGCTCGGCCCGTTCGTCCAGAAGCACGCCTTCGGCGAGTACTGGACCGGCTTCCCCCGGGGCTACGACCTGACGGACAACAAGACCCTCATCATGTGGATCGTCTGGGTCCTCGCCGTCCTGGTGCTCGGCAAGAAGGCGAAGAGGATCGCCGGGATGGGTCGAATCGCCGTCGTCGTCGCCGCCCTCGTCATGACCGCGGTCTATCTGATTCCGCACAGCATGCGGGGCAGCGAGCTCGACTTCGCAGCGCTAGACGCGGGGGTGGCCGCATCCGAGGCTATTGGCACAGGCGAGAACTGAAGCGCATGGCTCCGGACACCGCTGGCGGTGACCCTCGAGCTGGGCCGCGAGGTGCTCGTCTCATGGCAGGCCTGGGTCGTCGCGGCGGCCGGCGCCGCCGCGGTGGTCGGCCCGCGCAAGGTGCATCCTGCCTGGCTGGTGATTGGCGGAGCCGGGCTCGGCGCTTTTCTGGGCTGACCCGGGCGGCGAGACGGCAGCGGCGTGGCTCCGCTAGGATCGCGAGGGAGGCCAGGTATGAGCCCGACAGAGCCGAGGACCCTGTGGACGCCCTCGCCCGAGCGCGTCGCCGCCAGTCGGATCAGCGATTACATGGCCTGGCTGGGCGAGAGTCGTGACCTGTCGTTCGCGGGCTACGGCGATCTGTGGAGCTGGTCGGTCAGCGAGCTCGAAGAGTTCTGGCAGTCGCTGAGCGAGTACTTTGGCGTGCGCTGGCACGTGCCTCCCCAGCAGACGCTCATCCAGCGCCGAATGCCGGGCGCCGAGTGGTTCCCGGGAGGCACCCTCAACTGGGCCGAGCATGCCGTGCTGGCCGAGGGGGAGTCCACGGCTGTCATCTATCGGTCGGAGTCCGGTGAGCGAGCGGAGTGGAGCTTCGACGAGCTCCGCGACCAGGTGGCCCGCGTCCGGGCCGGTCTGGTTGGCCTGGGCGTACGACCGGGCGATCGGGTGGCCGGCTATCTGGCCAACACCCCGGAGGCGGTGGCCGCGGTCCTCGCCTGCGCGAGTCTGGGCGCCATCTGGTCGAGCTGCCCGCCGGAGTTCGGCGTCTCGGCGGTGCTCGACCGTTTCCGCCAGATCGAGCCGAAGGTCCTGCTGGCGCATGACGGCTACCCCTACAACGGGCGGTTCTTCGATCGCTCAACGGCAGTCGACGAGATCCGCGCCGGGCTGCCCGGCCTCGGGGCAACGGTGGTCCTGGTGCGCACCGGGCGAAGACTGGACGGCACGATCTCCTGGGCCGAGCTGACGGCCGCAACGGGACCTCTGGACTTCGAGCCGGTCCCGTTCTCCCATCCGTTGTGGATCCTCTACTCTTCGGGCACCACCGGGCTGCCAAAGGCCATAGTGCAGGGCCACGGCGGCATCCTCCTGGAGCATCTCAAGCAGCTCGCCCTGCAGAACGACCTGGGCCCCGGTGACCGCTTCTTCTGGTACAGCACTACCGGCTGGATGATGTGGAACTACCTGGTCTCGGGGCTGCTGCTGGGCACGACCATCGTGCTGTACGAGGGGGCGCCCGCGCACCCGGACATGGAGACGCTCTTTCGCATGGCGGATGAGGAGGACGTCACCTACTTCGGCACCAGCGCGCCGTTTCTCATCGCCTGCCGCAAGGCCGGTCTGGAGCCGGGCCGCGAGCTGGGCCTCGCCGCCCTGCGTGCCTTGGGCTCGACCGGCGCGCCGCTGCCCGAAGAGGGCTTCGAATGGGTCTACGAGTCGCTCAAGAGCGACATCACGCTGGGCTCGATCAGCGGCGGCAGCGACGTTTGCACGGCCTTCGTGGGCGGCTGTCCGCTGCTGCCGGTGCGCAGCGGCGAGATCCAGTGCCGCGGGCTCGGCACCGCGGCGCATGCCTTCGACGAGACCGGGCAGGCGGTTCTCGACGAGGTTGGCGAGCTGGTCATCACCGAGCCGATGCCGTCGATGCCGGTCTTCTTCTGGGGCGATCCGCAGGGCGAGCGCTACCGGGAGAGCTACTTCGACACCTATCCCGGCGTCTGGCGCCACGGCGACTGGATCCGCTTCGACGAGGAGGGCCGCTCGGTGATCTTCGGCCGCTCGGACTCGACGCTCAACCGGGGCGGTGTGCGGATGGGCACTAGCGAGTTCTACCGCGTCGTCGACATCCTGCCCGAGATCGTCGACTCGCTGGTGATCGACACCGGGACGCTGGGCACGGAGGGCGAGCTGTGGCTGTTCGTCGTCCTGGCCGAGGGACACGGGTTGGACGAGGGACTCGTGGCCCGGCTACGCAAGACTCTTCGCGCGGAGCTCTCGCCACGCCATGTGCCGGACGAGATCCGCGCCGTGCCCGACGTGCCGAGAACGCTGAGCGGCAAGAAGCTCGAGGTGCCGATCCGCAAGCTGTTGGCCGGCGTGCCCGAGGAGAAGGCGCTCAAGCGCGGCACTCTGGCCAACCCCGAGTGCCTGGCGCCGCTGCTGGCGGCGGCTCGCGGCTAAGCCTCTGCCAGGCGTGCCAGCACCACCAGGGTCAGATCGTCGGCCAGCGGCTCGTTGGCGACGTGGCGGTCGAAGTCGATGAGGATGCGATCGTGCAGCACAGCCGGGCTGCCGGCGGTCGACAGGAGGCGCTTCAGCCGATCGAAGCCGAAGGCATCGCCGTCGGGGCCGTCGATCGCCTCGGGCAGGCCGTCGGTGTAGAGCAGCAGGACGTCGTCGGGGCCGAGGGTGACGGTGAGCGCCTGCAGCTCGACTTCACGACGCAGGCCCAGCGGCAAACCGCCGCTGCCGAGCTCCTCGGTCGTACCGCCGGCCCGGCGGACGAGTGGGAAGGGGTGGCCGGCGAGGACGAAGTCGAGCCGGCCGGTGGCTGGCTCGAGCACGCCGTAGAACAGGGTCATGAAGGCCCGGCGATCGCCGGTGCGGTACAGCGCGTTGTTGAGCAGCGTGGCCACCGGCAGCGGTTCCGGATCGACGTCGATGGCGGTCTTGAGCGTCGCGTTGGCGATCGCCATCAGCAGCCCGGCGGCGATGCCGTGGCCGCTGGCGTCGCCCATGAGGATCGCCAGGCGGCCGTCGGGCAGCTGCTGGAAGTCGTAGTAGTCGCCGCCGACCTCGTTGGCGGTGCGGTAGGAGTGGGCGAAGTCGTAGCCCGGCAGATCAGGCGCTTCCTTGGGCAGCAGATCGCTCTGCAGCTGGCGGGCGACCTCCAGCTCGTCGCGCACCCGCACGCGGTCGACCAGCTCGAGGGCGAGGAGCCAGACCAGACCGACGGCGCCCCAGAGAAACCAGAGCGCCGAGAACTCCAGATAGAGATGGAACTTCTCGCCATCCAGGTCGAATGTCGGTCCGGTGAAGAGCCCCAGGAGCACCAACAGAAGCGAGACCACGAACAGCAGCCGGCGAGCCGGCGTCAGCTTGTAGGAGAGCCCGAGAAAGAGGATCCGCAGGCGGTGGAGGAAGCGCGAAAAACCTTCCTCCGGCAGCCCCTCGCCCTCCTGGTCGCGGGCCAGGACCTTGTAGGCGTGGGTGGCGTCCTGGTCGAACAGGCGCCGCAGGTCGCTGACGTTGAGGCCTCTCGTGTACTCGCCGACAAACCGCTGGGCGCGGCTCATGTAGTCCTGGGGGTATCTGCGCATCGGCCTCTCATTCTCTCCTACGGCGAGACGTTGACGTGGTTGCGGCACGCCGGTAGCCTGCCCCGGGTGATGCGCGCGGACGGACGAGCGAAGTGGGTGGGCGCGGCTCGGGCGGGCGCAATTCTCGGCGTCGCGTTCCTGCTTGCCGGCTGCTCGATCCGCGGCATGGCAGTGCGGGCGATGGGCAAAGCCCTGGCCTCGAGCGGGGACGTCTTTGCCTCCGATGAGGATCCCGAGCTGGTGGGTCAGGCGTTGCCGTTCGCCCTCAAGACGATCGAGGCGCTGCTGGCGGAGGCTCCCAGGGACCGCAACCTGCTACTCGCCGCGTGCAGCGGCTTCACCCAGTACGCCTATGCCTTCGTCGAGTTCGAGGCGTTCCTTCTCGAGGTCGACGACTACCGGCGATCGCGCGAGCTCGACCAGCGGGCGCTCAAGCTGTATCTGCGGGCCCGGGACTACTGTCTGCGTGGCCTGGAGACCCGGCACGCGGGCATCGCAAACCGACTGCGTCTCGAGCCCGTGCCGGCTGCGGCCGAGCTTGGCGAAGCCGAGATGGGCTTTATCGTCTGGACCGGTGGCGCCTGGGGCTCGGCCATCTCCCTCGGGCTCGATCAGCCGGCGATCGCGGCCGACGTGCCGGCGGTCAGAGCCCTGCTCGAGCGCGCCGAAACGATCGACGCCGACTACGGTGACGGCCTGGTGCACGCGGCGCTGATCAGCCTCGACGCCCTGCCCGAGGCGATGGGCGGATCGGTCGCCGGAGCCCGGGCCCACTTCGCCCGCGCCGTGGAGCTCACCGGCGGCGCCAGCGCCGGCCCCTATGTCTCGTTGGCCGTCGGGGTCTCGGTACCGGCGCAGGACTCCGTCGAGTTTCGCCGCCTGCTCCGCCAGGCGCTCGAGGTCGATCCCGATGCCGTTCCGGGGCTGCGGTTGGCGAATCTGATCGCCCAGCGCCAGGCGCGCACCCTGCTCGACCGCATCGAGGACTACTTCATCGACATCGTGCCGGTGGAGGAATGAAACATGCAAGGCATCGGTTGTAGGCTGCGACCATGAGAAGACTCGAGCGCATCGGTTTGTTCCTCGCAATCCTGACCGCCGTGGCGGCGGCGCCGTCGGCGGCGGTGACCGTCAAGCTGGCCAGCCTGGCGCCCGACGGCTCGGTCTGGGACCTGGCCATCGAAGAGATGGGCGCCGAGTGGGCCGAGGCCACCGACGGCCGGGTCCGTCTGCGGGTCTATCCGGGCGGCGTGGCCGGCGACGAGTCCGACGTGGTGCGCAAGATGCGTATCGGTCAGCTGCAGGCGGCGGCGCTCACGGTGGGCGGTCTGACCGACATCGACGACGCCTTCCGCGTCTTCGCCATCCCGATGTTCTTCGACTCCTACGAAGAGCTCTACTACGTCATCGATCGCATGACACCGGAGCTCTCGAAACGGCTCGACGACAAAGGCTACGTGCTGCTCAACTGGGCGCATGCCGGCTGGATCCACCTGTTCTCGACCCAGCCGGTGACCAGCCTCGAGCAGCTCAAGACGACCAAGCTGTTCGTCGGTGCCGGCGACGATCGGGCGGTGCAGTGGTGGAAGAACAACGGCTACCGCCCGGTGCCCCTGGCCACCACCGACATCCTCACCGGTCTGCAGACCGGCATGATCGAGGCGCTGCCCAGCCCGCCGCTCGCCGCGTTGCTGCTGCAGTGGTACAAACAGGCGCCGCATATGCTGGATCTCGGGTTGGCGCCCCTGGTTGGCGCGACCATCATCCAAAAACGGGTCTGGGAGCGCATCGACGAGGCCGACCGCAGGAGCCTGCTGGCGGCGGCGTCCGAGCTGGGCGAGACCCTCGAGCGCGAGGTGCCGGGCCAGGACCAGGAGTCGGTGGCCGAAATGGCCAAGCGCGGCCTGAAGGTGGTGCGCGTCGACGATGCGCAGCAGATGGAGAGCTTCCGCAACGCGGCCGAGGAGTTCGCCGAGCGCGTGCGCGGTGATCGGCTGCCTCCCGAGATCCTGCAGCTGGCCCAGCAGGCCCGTGCCGCTTTCCGCAGTGAGCAGGCTGGCGGTGATGCGCCCGCCAAAGGCGGAGCGCAGCCCTGAAGGGTCTTCTCGGCCGGCTGCACAAGCTCGAGAACGGCGTCGTCGGCGCCGCCCTGGCGGCGATGGTGCTGCTGCCGCTGGCCGAGATCGTCGCCCGGCCGCTGCGGCTCTCGGTGCCCGGCGCCGGGCCGTTCACTCAGCATCTGACCCTTTGGGTGGCCTTTCTGGGCGCCGCCGGGGCGGCGCGCGAGGGGCGTCTGCTGTCCCTGGCCACCGGCGAGTTCGTGCCCGCGGGAGTCTGGCGGAGCGCTGCGAAGCTGTTCGCCGCGGCGGTGGCGG
>CALZJC010000114.1 GCA_945787525.1 Thermoanaerobaculia bacterium
GTTGATATACGACTTGGCCGAGGCGATCACGAGATCGGTATCGGCACCCTGCCCATTGATAACCTGACCGTCTTTTTCGACCCTGACGGTAACCTCGCCCTGCGAGTCGGTGCCCGTGGTGATGGCGTTTACCGAATACAGCTGCAGATTGACCCCGGTTTCGGTCAGTTTTTCGATCGCCTTGAAACAGGCGTCAACCGGCCCATCACCGCTGGCGGTAGCCTGTTGCTCGACGCCGTCGATATTCAGCGTCATGGTCGCATTCGGTATTTCCCCGGTTTCGCAGCAAACCCTGAGGCTGACCAGCTTGATGGTTTCATTCTCGGTTTCGAAAGTCGCCTCGTTAACCAGTGCGAGCAGGTCTTCATCGAAAATATCATGTTTTTTATCGGCCAGCGTCTTGAAGCGGCTAAACACTTCGTTGAGCTCTTCCTCGGAGGAAAACTGGATATTGAGTTCAGACATACGGTTTTTGAATGCATTGCGCCCCGAGTGCTTGCCAAGCACCAGCTTGTTGGTCGACCAGCCGACGTCCTGGGCGCGCATGATTTCGTAAGTTTCGCGCGACTTCAAAACCCCGTCCTGGTGAATGCCGGATTCATGGGCGAAGGCATTGGCGCCGACGATTGCCTTGTTAGGCTGCACGTTGAACCCGGTGATCCCTGATACCATCTTGGAACAGTTCATGATTTGCGTGGTATCGAGATCGGTGTCGCAGGGGAATATATCCTGCCGGGTACGTACCGCCATGACGATTTCTTCGAGCGAGGCATTGCCGGCCCGCTCGCCAAGGCCGTTAATCGTGCATTCGACCTGGCGTGCGCCATTGAGTACCGCGGATAGTGAATTACCCACCGCAAGCCCCAGGTCGTTATGACAGTGCACCGAAAATACGGCTTTATCAGCGTTGGGTACGCGCTCGAGACGTTCTTCAGCCGTCGCCACGATCCGCCGTGCCGCGCCGGCGACAGCGAGGTCGGTGGTCGGGTCCTCGATCCACAGGTTGCCCCGCTCATCGGCGGCGCGAGCGTGGATCAAGGCGACGTCGGGGTGGAAGGCCCGCTCGACGGGGACCTGCTCGCCGGTGAACGGGTCGGTGACGCTGGGCAGAGGTGATCGTTCGGCGACGGCCGAGGCGTCGAAGTCCGGGACCGGCAGGAAGGGGACTCCCATCGCCGCCGCCCGCAGGCGTTGCACGACCCTGTAGCCGTCATGCTCCTGCCACTCGATGCTGCCGTCCTCTATCGCCCGCTTGAGGCTGGGCATCAGGCGAACCCGGCCGGCGAGGCTGATCGCCGTGAACAGGAACTCCACCCGGGAAACCGCCCCGGCGGCGACCAGGATCTCCGCCGGCAGTGGGTTCGGCAGCGAGACGACGTGCAGGTCGCGGCGTCGTTGCCGCACCATCTCGAAGACCAGCGCCATCGGAGCCCTGCCCAGCATGAAGCCGCCGGGAGCGACGCTCGCGCCATCGGCGATCGTCGCCACGGCCTGCTGCAGCGTCACCCACTTGGCGCGGCTCACGAGACCAGCCTCCGGCCCAGGAGAGGGCGGAACTTGTAGCCGTAGACCAGAAACCCCCGAGGACCGTGCTCGCGCAGCCGCCGTGTCACCATCTCCACCGGCATTCCGATCTCCACTTCGTGGGCATCGATGTCGGTGAGCTGGGCCGCCAGCAGGACCCCCTCTTCGAGGCGCACGAGCGCCATGAGGTAGGGCGGCGGGAAGCCGGCCGGAGCCTGGGTCATCTCGGTGTAGCTGTAGACCGTGCCCCGACCCGAGAGGCGGTGGTCCTCGAAAGCGTTGCCGCCGCAGGACCCGCAGCGCGCCCGGGCCGGGAACTGCAGCGTGTCGCAGGACGCGCAGCGCTGGCCTTCGAGCCGATAGTAGGCGGAGCGCAAGCGGTGGTAGCGCGGCAGATCCATGCGAGCTAGGCCTCGATAATGTGGGTGACCGCGACGGAGCCGTGGCCGCCGATCGACTGGGTGAGAGCCCGGCGGGCCTTCTGGAGCTGATTCGGCCCCGCCCGGCCGCGGAGCTGCAAAGCGGCGTCGACGATCTGGTAGGTGCCGCTGGCGCCGACCGGGTGGCCGCGCGCCTTGAGGCCGCCGGAGGTCGAGATCGGGATGCAGCCGCCGGGGGCTACACAGCCTTTGGCTGCCAGCCGCAGCGCCTCGCCGCGGCCGGCGTAGCCGCAGGCCTCGAGGGACAGCGCCGTGATGATGGTGAAGGCGTCATGCGCCTCGAAGAGATCCATGTCGCTCGGTCCGAGGCCGCTGGCCTCGAAACAGCGGGATGAGGACACGGCGGCGGAGCCGAGCTCGAGGATGTCGCCGCGGGCGCCGAGCGCCATGGTGTCCGTCGCGGCGGCCGAGGCGGCGATTCGCAGCGGCTCTTGACCCGACTGGATCGCCTCCTTCGTGCAAACGACGACCGCCGCGGCGCCGTCGCAGATCGGAGCCGCGTCCAGCACCCCGATCGGCGAAGCCACGGCCGGTGACTCTCTGTACTCCTCCTCGCTGATCGGCTTCCTGAACATGGCGTTCTCGTTGCCGGCCGCGTTGCGGTGGGCCGTCAGCGCGAACGGTGCGAATTCGTCGCGTGAGCGGTCGTGCTCGTGCATGTAGCGCCGCATCATCAGCGCCGAGAGACCAACGAAAGTGAAGCCGTGGCTCGCCTCGTAGTCCTGGTCGGCGGCGCTGGCGAGACCGGCGGAGACACTGCCGGTCACCGCGTCGGTCATCTTCTCGATACCCACCGCTACCACCACATCGTGGGCCCCGGCGGCGACCGCCAGCGCCGCGGCGCGAACCGCGGCGCCGCCCGAGGCGCAGGCCGCCTCGATCTTCCAGGCTTCTGCCGGTAGCAGGTCGGCGGCATCGGCAAGCAGCGTGGCGAGGTTCTCCTGGCCGTTCACACAGCCACTGAGCATGTTGCCGACGTAGAGCGCATCGACGCTCTCGACGCGGGCATCGTCCAGCGCGGCTCGGACCGCCGTCGCGCCGAGCTCACGCAGCCCGAGATCCCAGTGCTCGCCGACCGGGGTCTGCCCGGCGCCGATGATGAAGACGTCTCTCATGCGCGCCGGATCTTTCCTCGCAACCGCAGGTAGTGGCCGTAGTCGACGATCTCCCTGCGGCGATCCAGGTAGTCCGTCACCGCCGGGCCCTGGCGCCGAGCCGTGATGCGGTCGGTCACCCGAAACGAAAAGGCGTCGCTTCCCGCGCCGGATCCGTAGGAGCAGAAGAAGATCCGGTCACCCGGCTTGGCGACGTCGAAGACGGCGGCCAACCCGAGCAGCGAGGAGCCGGCGTAGGCGTTGCCCATCCTGGGCGCCAGCAGGCCGGCGCCGATCTGCTCGTGGCTGAACCCGAGAGCGGTGGCGGCACGGAGCACGAACTTGGGCACCGGCTGGTGGAAGACCGCGTGGGCGAAGTCGCCGGGCTCGGCGCCGAGCTCCGCCAGCAGCCGGCGTGAGGCCGCCAGCGTGTGCTCGAAGTACGACGGCTCGCCGGTGAATCGGCCGCCGTGCTCGGGATAGGACGCGCCCTCGCGGCGGAAGAAGTCCGCGGTGTCGGTGACGTGCGAGACCGAAGCTTCGACGGTCGCGAGGGACGCTTCGGCCGGCGTGAACAGGAACGCCGCGCCGCCGCAGCCGGCGGTGTACTCGAGAGCATCTCCGGGCTTGGACTGCGCGGTGTCCATGCCGATCGCCAGCGTCGCGTCGACCATTCCGGCGCCGACAAAGGCGACCGCTGCCTGCATCGCCTCGCTGCCCGCTTTGCAGGCGAACTCCATGTCTGCGGCCACCACTCCCGGAGTGATTCCCAGGGCCTCGGCGACTAAGGTGGCGGAGGGTTTGACGGCGTAGGGCTTCGACTCGGTGCCCACCCAGACTGCGCCGATCGTGGCCGGGTCGACCGCGCTGCGATCGACGGCGGTGCGCGCCGCCTCGATAGCCATGGTCACGACGTCCTCGTCGTGGCCGGCGACCGAAATCTCACCGACCGCTGCGGCCGCGGCGCCAGCCGGTCGCCAGGTGGCCGAGATCGATGCCGTACTGGCCCGGTACCGGGGAACGTAGGCGCCGTAGCCGGCGATGCCGACCGGTTCTCGTGACCTCACGCGGACCTCCTCGCGGGCGCACTTTCCGGCCCCGCGGCCTGGCCGCGCACTTCGAGACCGCCGAAGAACAGATCCGGCATCTCTACCGCGAGCCGTTCCCCCGGGATCTCACCATCGGGCTGGAACCACTTGTAGATCCAGTTGACCGCTCCCAGAAAGGAAAACGTGGCCACCTTGGGATCGACGCGCCGGATCCGGCCATCGCGAATCGCCTCTCTGAACGAGCTTTCCAGGAACCGCACGTAGTGCTTCTTTCGCGCGTTGATCTGCGACCGGGACGCGCCCGTCAGGGTGGCGTGCTCGTGGAGGATGATGGTGATCTCTTTGTCGCGGCCGCGCGTGACGAGCAGGATGTTCCTCTTCATGCACTCCTTGAGCCGCCGAACCGGATCGGCGATGGAGGCGACCTGCGACAGCACCTGCTCGTCAAAGATGTCCATACCGTAGTTCATGATCTCGAGCAGGAGGTGTTCCTTGCTGCGGACGTGGTGGTAGAGCCCCGCCTTGGTCAATTCGCAGGCATCAGCGATCTGCTGCATCGAGGTCTTCTCGTACCCGTTGCGGCAGATCAGCTGGGCCGCGGTCTCGAGGATGCGCTGCTGCCGGCTGGCGGTGCCCTGCGCCTTGATCGCAGGTTGTTTCCTGGGCTTGCTCATGAGAATCGATGTCATCGCCGCCGCCGGGACCTACCGACCGGTCGGTAGTGTAGCCGAGAATCTCGGCGTGTCAAGGGAGTGGTGAGGGCGGGCTTGGTCGGTAGCTCCTACCCTCTCCGCCGCACGGCCTGCCGCGGCGGGCGCGGCCTGGCCGGGTCGTACTGGCCGGGCCAGGGATGGTCCCACAGCTCGTAGTGCTCGGCGGCGTGCAGGGTCAGGTAGGGGTTGCGCAGGTGCGGCCGGGCCATGACCGCCAGGTCGGCGCGGCCGGCGGCCAGCACCGTGTTGGCGTGGTCGGCGCCCAGCAGCGCTCCCACCGCCATCACCGGGATACCCACCTCGTGGCGGATGCGATCGGCGAACGGCACCTGGTACATGCGGCCGTACTCGGGCCGCGAGACGGGCGAGTTGCCGGCCGTAGAAACGTCGATGGCGTCACAGCCGTTCTCCTTGAGGACCAGCGCCAGGATCACCGACTCCTCGATGGTGCCGCCGCCGGCATCGTCCAGCCAGTCGGTGGCCGAGATGCGCACCGACATCGGCTTCTCCTCGGGCCAGGCCTGGCGCATCGCCTGGAAGACCTCGAGCGGGAAGCGCATCCGGTTCGCCAGCGAGCCGCCGTACTCGTCGTCGCGTCGGTTCGACAGCGGCGAGAGGAAGCTCGACAGCAGATAGCCGTGAGCCATGTGGACCTCGATCCAGTCGAAGCCGGCCTCTTCGGCCATGCGCGTGGCGCGCACGAAAGCGTCGCACACCTGGTCCATGTCGGCGCGGTCCATCGCCCGCGGCGTGGGCCAGTCGGGGCGGAACGGCTCGGCCGACGGCGCCAGCGTCTGCCAGGCGCCCTCCTCGGGCAGGAGCGGCACGTCGTCCCCCTGCCAGGGGTGTCGCACCGAGCCCTTGCGACCGGCATGCGCAAGCTGGATGCCGATCTTCGAGCGTGAGTTGGCATGCACGAAGTCGACGATCCGCGCCCAGGCGGCGATGTGCTCGGGTCTGTACATGCCGGCGCAGCCCGAGGTGATGCGGCCCTCCTCGCTGACGTCGGTCATCTCGCTGAGGACCAGCCCGGCGCCGCCGACCGCGCGGCTGCCGAGGTGGACCAGGTGCCAGTCGTTCACCGCGCCGTCCGCGGCCGAGTACTGGCACATCGGGCTCACCACGATGCGGTTCTCGAGCTCGAGACCGCGCAGCCGCAGCGGGGTGAAGATCGGCGGCGGCGGCGTGTCGGCCACCGGGCCGTTGTCGGCCGCCGGCTCGCTGACCCAGTCCGGAAAGCCGGCGTCGACCCGCGCGATGAGCTCGGGATCGCGTTGGCGCAGGTTGTCGTAGGTGATTCGCTTCGAGCGGGTCATGAGGTTGAAGGTGAACTGCACCGGGTCCTGGCCCAGATAGCGGGCCGAGTTCTCGAACCACTCGAGGCTGGTCTGGGCCGCCTTCTGCAGCTTCACCCCGTCGACCCAGCGGCGGTCCTCGTAGGCCTGGAGCGCCGCCGGCACATCGTCGGTGCCCAACTCCTGCAACGTGTCGGCCAGGACCACCGCGTCCTCCATCGCCATCTTGGTCCCCGAGCCGATGGAGAAGTGGGCGGTGTGGGCCGCGTCGCCCAGCAGAACGACGTTGTCGTGGTGCCAGGTCTCACAGCGCACCGTCGGGAAACGCCGCCAGAGCGACCGGTTGGCCAGCAGCCGGTGGCCGCCGAGCTCCTCGGCAAACAGCTTCTCGGCGAAGGCCACGGTCTCCTCCTCCGAGGCCTCCGCCAGCCCGGCGCGGCGCCACACATCGTCCTGGCACTCCAGGATCCACGTGCTCAGCCGGTCTTCGAACGGATAGGCGTGCACCTGGAACAGCCCCCACTCGCTCTCCTTGAATATGAAGGTGAAGGCGTCGAGCGGCTTATCGGTGCCCAGCCAGCTGAAGCGGCACTGGCGCCAGTCGAGCCGCGGCTGGAAGTGCTCCGCGGCAGCTGCGCGCACCGCGCTGTTGATGCCGTCGGCGCCGAGGATGAGATCGGCGTCGGCAAACTCCTCGACTCCGGCGACCTCGCGCTCGAAGACCAGCTGCACCCCCAGCTCGCGACAGCGTTGCTGCAGGACCAGGAGCAGCGTTCGGCGGGATAGCGCCGCGAAGCCGTGCCCCGTCGACACCACGCACTCGCCGCCGTACCAGGTCTCGATGTTCTTCCAGTAGCGGAAGCGGGAAGTGATCTCGGCGAAGGTCTGCGGATCGGCGCGCTCGAAGTTGTCCAGCGTCTCGTCGGAGAAGACAACCCCCCAACCAAACGTGTCGCCCGGCCGGTTGCGCTCGTAGACCGTGATCTCGGCCCCGGGCAGGGCGTTCTTCATCAGGATCGAGAAGTAGAGGCCGGCGGGGCCGCCGCCGATGGAGACGATTCTCATAGGGGGATCCTAACCACCTTTTGCGGGGATCGGGGCGACACCCCTGTCCCAGAACCGTAGGGTCCCGGGCGGCAGCCGTCCCGGCCGTTTGCCCCGGTGTAACATCCGCTCGTGCGTCGGGTCGCGGTTTCGATCTTCAAGGGGGGAACGGGGAAGTCTTCGGTGGCGGTGAACGTGGGCGTCGGCATCGCCCGCCGGGGCCGCCGCGTCCTGATCGTCGATCTCGACGCCCAGGCGAGCGCCACGCGCATGCTGGGCGAAGGATTCGAGCCGCCGACGATCCGCGACGTGCTCGTCGACCGGGTGGAGCCGGCCCGGGCCATTCGCTCGATCGCCGACGGCCTCGATCTGCTGCCCTCGGCCCGTGCGCTGGCTCCCATCGACTCCTGGCTGACGAGCCAGATGCGGCGTGAGGAGATCCTCAGTCGCAGACTGGCCGACCTGGCGGGCTACGACTACCTCATTCTCGACTGTGCGCCGGCGTGGTCGCTGCTCAACGTCAACGCCCTGGTCTTTGCCGACGAGCTCTGGCTTCCGGTTTCGATGGACTTCCTGTCGTTGGTGGGCGTCCAGCAGCTCGAGGAGACCCTCGCCACGATCCGCGACGAGCTCGATCACGAGATCTCGAAGCGTCACGTCATTCCCAACTTCTACGAGCGTCGGACCCGCAAGTCGCGAGAGGTCCTCGCGGCTCTCGAGGAGGCGTTTGGTGATGCGGTCACGCCGCCGATTCGGAAAACCGTACGGGTTTCGGAGGCACCGAGCTTCGGTCAGAGCATCTACGACTATGCGCCGCGCTCGATCGGTGCGGCCGACTTCGAACGGTTGGTGGCTCATATCGAGGGGGAGGACTCGTGACGCGCAAGCGCTCTCTCGGATACAACCCTCTCGGTGAAGAGTCGAGCGACACGACGCTGAAAGAGCTCGTCGGCAAGTCGTCCGCCGAGGCCGCAGACGGGCCCACGGGGACCGTTGCGATTGTCCTCGGCGGTCGCGGCGGCGAGGCGGCCGGCGAAGTGGGTGTGCTCGAGGCGCTGCTTGCCGGCCGGTCGCCGGCCACCGGCAAGGCCCCCCTCCGGCCGAGCCTCGTCGTCGGGTCGAGCTTCGGTTCCTTCAACGCCGCGTTGTTGGCGGCTCGCTGGCGGCACGGGCCGTCGCAGGCTGTCGGCGAGCTCGAATCGGTCTGGCGGGAGCGGCTGGCGGACTCCAGGGAGCGGCCGGGCAACGGCGTCTTTCGCTTTCGCGGCGATCCCCTCGACCTGATGAACCCGGAGCGATTGTTGCGGCGACCGGTGGCGCCGGTGGTCGACTTCGCCGCCGACGGCGCTTTCTTCGCTCGCGATTGGCTGTCTCGGGGTCTCGACTTCGTGCGCTCGTCGGCGAGCCTGCCGCACCGCTTCTTTTCCCTGCCCGATCTCGCCAGCCTGGTCTCGACCGAGCCCTTTGCCAGTCTGCTGAAGGACACCGTCGGGCGGGACGAGCTGGCGGCCAGCGCCCTGGAGCTCGTCGTCGTCGCAACCGGCTGGGAGTCGGGCCGGTCGCGGCTCTTTCAGAATGCCGAGCTCGCGGCGACCGAAGGGTACAGCCGGCTCCGGGGAGCCATCGCCCTGCCCGGGATCTTCCCGGCGGTCAAGGTCGACGGCGAGCGCCTGCTCGACGGCAGCGCCTCCGCCGATCCGCTGGCGCCGGCTCTAGAGCGCGGCGCCGCGGAGCTCCATGTGGTGGAGACCAAGCTCGAGGCAGAGGGCTCGGAGAGGGAGTGCAGCACGGTGGAGGTGCTGGAGCAGTCCTCGCGGCGACAGGCGCGCTCGGTCTTGGAGGGGAGCCTCGCCGGAGTCGATCACTGGAACCAGGTCGCCGCGCGGGAGAGGCGACCGCCCATCGTCGTGCACCGCTACCACCCGGTGGTGGAGAGCAACGACACGCTGTCGGTGCTCGATTTCTCCCCGGACCGGATCGACGACGCCATCGAGGAGGGCCGTCGTGTCGCCGCCGAGCACGACTGTCACCGGGCCAGATGCCTCGGCGTCGGACGCACCTGAGGCCGAGCGAGCTACCGTCGTTGCCGGTCGACAGCTTCAGTCGGCTGACCAGGCCGGCGCCAGCAGCCGCCGCCTGCCGCCCTTGCTGAGCTTGATCTCCGGCTCGTCGAGAGCGACCCGGTCCCACAGCTGGCAGGTCACCTGCTTGTGCTTCTGGTCCAGGCCCTCGCAGTAGTTGGTGTAGACGCAGCGGCGGATCTCCTCGCCGCGGCCGTGCCGCAGCTTGCGGAACCAGTCGGGGTCGGCGAGGGACTGGCGGGCGGCGGCCACCAGGTCGGCTTCGTCGCGCCGCAGGATCTTCTCCGCCTGGTCGAAG